>NZ_JBYHFO010000014.1:0-81453 GCF_057669865.1 Sporosarcina sp. Y1009
CGATATATCTTGACGTTTTGCTGTTCAGTTTTCAAGGTTCAATATTTCAATCTAATTACCTAATCAAGTCCTCTAATCGAAGTGTTGCAATTAATTAATAACGACTTATTATATTGAAACAACATCGTTTTCGCAACGTCCTCTAAAAGCGACTTCTCAAATATAACATCGTCTTCCAAAAGAGTCAAGAACTATTTTTAATTCATTTCAGTTCAATGAATCTGTTGAAGCGACAAACAATAGAATAACACATATTTACTAGAACTGTCAACATAATTTTAATGGAGCGCTAAACTAGTGCTCCATTAACTATGTTCCAGTCACTTAACCTTATATTCGCGGTGGAATATCATTTCATTTTTAGACATCGATTCAACCACTTGAATAAAACCTTTTTCTACAAGAAATTCAATGAAGACTTCTAATTCAATAGAGTAGATACGCAACTCCTCGTGGTCATGAAGTTCTTGGATCTCCCAACTTCCTTTCGTTGCCATCACCTCTAATAAATGTTGTGCACCATCTGCTGTTCTATTATGGATGAAAAATTCACTCGCTAGAAATAGAAGTTCTAGGCGTTTTTGTAATGGTTCTTCACTGGTAATTAACTCTTCATAAAGTTTGTAAATTGCTGGGTCAATTTTTTTCACCTGAGACCAAATTGTAACTTCCGGCGATATTCCTTTTTCAATGATTGCTAATCTAGCTAGATTATGCAATGAATTGACTACATGATTATACGCATCCATATAGTTTTCGTGATCAAAGAATGTTTTTCCTTCTATATAAGCGCGCACAAGTCTAGATAACTCAATTCCCATTTTTATTTTCCTACCTATAAATGGATACTCTATTAATTCTCTCTTCAACTTCTCAACATATTCGTTACGGTCAAAATAAACTTTACCGTAAAAAAGCCAATCCACTACTTTTCTTTGCGTGCCGACTAGTAACCACTTTTGAAGTTGACTTTTACTAATCACATGCATCGATGCTATGCCAGAATCTGAAGTATAATGTTTAGTGAAAATGGGTCTATCCTCATTTTCTGTAATGATTAGGAGAATCGCATCAAACATATCTGTTATTGGATCTCCATCATTTCTTTTTTCAACAAGTATAACACCGAGTGTCTCGGGATCACTTGCACGTTCCTGGTAAATTGATCTTAATACTTGTTCCAATCACAAAACCTCCCCGCAGCTTTACTTTCGACAATCAAACCTAAAATCCTTTTTTAAGGCTTCAAAAATATCGCATGAAATTTTTTTATGCTATAGTAGTTGAGGATATACCAAGGAGGTAACAACTGATGAAACCATATAAAAACAAAATAAATCGAATTAGAACATTTGCACTCTCACTTATCTTTATAGGTGTAGTCATTATGTATCTAGGAATATTCTTCAGAAAAAATGAGATTGTTATGCTTATCTTTATGTTCCTAGGTGTACTCGCAATTATTGCCAGCACGGTTGTTTATGCATGGATTGGGATGCTCTCGACTCGAGCTGTTCAAATTGTTTGCCCTAGTTGTGGCAAACAAACGAAAATGCTCGGCCGTGTAGATATGTGCGGACACTGCCGTGAACCACTCACTCTTGATCCTTCGCTTGAAGGTAAAGAATTCGACGTATCATATAACCGACCAAACAAAAAAGCCCAGGATACAAAAAACAAAGAACAATAAAAATATCCAGCAACCTTTTTTACTCAAAGGCTTGCTGGATTTTTTTTAATTCATTTCTACTGTTTTTTCTGCACATGCTGGACAAGTCCCATAGACTTCCAACCGATGAGCATTAACCTGGAAACCAGTTACATGAGAAGCAAGATGTTCAACTTCCTCAAGTCCAGGATAATGAAAATCAACAATTTGATCGCATTCCGTACAAATGATGTGATAGTGATCATGTGTAACAAAATCAAATCGACTTGATGAGTCACCATATGGTAACTCTTTAATCAGATTAACACCTTGAAACACACGAAGATTATTATATACCGTTGCAACGCTCATGTTCGGAAAAGTACCTGCAAGTGATTTATATATTTCATCGGCCGTTGGGTGTGACTTAGAAGTAACAAGATATTCTAATATCGCATGTCTTTGCGGAGTAATACGTACCCCTTTTTCTTTCAACGTGTCCAGCGCGCCTCTTAACGTGACTTCAGACATCGCTATGCACCTCAATCCTATAGAGATTCTTACTTTGTAATGATTATAATTAGTGTACTTAAAAAGATGCTTGATTGTCAACTAAAGCGATGCCTATCATTTTCTTAATAACCGAACTTTAGGTCAATGACATTACTAAATTCTTTGTCATTCTCAATCCATTTCGTTAAATTTTCTTTAAAAACAACAAGTGATCTTTCGATATATTTTCCAGACTTGCTAGAAACATGTGGTGATACTGTACAGTTCGAAAGCGTCCATAATTCATTGTCCGCTTTCAATGGTTCTTCTTCAAATACATCCAGTACCGCATGCCCGATTAGATTATCCTTTAAAGCTTCCACAAGTATTTGTTCATCGATGATATCACCACGTCCAAAATTCATAAACACTGCAGTCTCTTTCATTGCATGAAGGTGATCCGTACTTAAGAGAAATTTTGTCTCTGGAGTGCTAGGAAGCACAGAAATTACAAAATCTGCTATAGGTAGGTTTTCCACCAACTCATTAAAGGTGATAATTTCGTCCATTGAGTCTACGTTTCGTCCTGAACGATTACAGCCAATTGTACGAACACCAAAAGCTTGTAACAGACGCCCAATTTCAGAGCCAATTGCCCCAGGACCCAAAATGAGTGCAGTACTCCCTTTTAGTTCAGTCGATTGAAACTTTGTAGACCATTGTTTGGTTTCTTGAATGGCATAGATTTCGGGAATTGATCTTTTCAGTGCTAAAATATGCGCGAGCACTGACTCTGCCATTGGGGTTTTATGAATGCCTCTAACATTGGTCACGAGTATGTCTCGTTCAGCAATTTCCTTCAGCGGCATTTTTTCTACACCGGCCGAGGCGACCATCAACCATTTTAATGCTTTCGCGCGGTCAAGTACCGCTACATCGATATTACCTCCATAAGTGACAATAACATCCGCTGACTCAACTTCCTTATGTTCAACTTTTCCATTGAAATAGAATGTCACTGTTGGAAACTCTTCGATGAGTGCTAACTCTTCATGTTCCTTTATTTTAAGTGTAAATAATACCTTCATTGCTCATTCCCCCTCAGGCGTTTACGATTTCCGACAATGTCGATAATGCTTCATCGATATGGCCTTTAACCTTTACTTTACGCCATTCCTTGACGATTTTTCCAGAAGGGCTAATTAGAAATGTGGAACGTTCAATCCCCATATATTCCTTGCCAAACATCTTCTTCAATTTCCAAACATCGTACATTTCTGCCACTTCATGATTGTCATCGACTAGCAGCGAAAATGGTAAACCTTTATTTTCGATAAACTTAGTATGGGAAGCTTCATCATCAGGGCTCACGCCTAAAATGACTGCATTCAATTTACTGAAGTCCTCATAGGAATCTCGAAAATCACAAGCTTGTGTTGTACATCCTGGTGTCGCATCTTTTGGATAAAAGTACAAAATAACATATTTTTCTCCTGCAAAATCAGCAAGTGAAACTAGGTCACCTTTTTCATTGCGAAGCGTAAATTGTGGGGCTTGTTGTTCTTCAAGGTTTGTCATCATCGATTCCTCCATTATAATTTAGATACAATGCTTTCGTTCTACCTTAATGGTACTTGACACATCAGTTACTTTCAATTTCTTTGGCGTATCAAGTGAATTTTGTTTAGAATAGAGAGGTAAGATACGAACGGAGGAAACAACATGATTAGAACACAGTCCGAAACAATCTATAACGAAGCAACCGAGCATATTGTGGGCGGCGTTAATAGTCCATCGAGAGGTTACCATGCAGTAGGCGGGGGTTCTCCAACTGTCATGGAACGTGCAGAAGGTGCATATTTTTGGGATGTAGATGGCAATAAATACATTGACTATCTAGCTGCATATGGTCCGATTATTACAGGTCATGCGCATCCACATATTACAAAAGCAATTACGCATGCTGCTGAAACTGGTGTGTTATATGGGACACCGACACAACACGAAGTGAAGTTTGCAAAAATGCTTAAAGAAGCCATGCCGAAGATGGATAAAGTCCGTTTTGTCAATTCTGGTACTGAAGCGGTCATGACAACAATTCGTGTTTCGCGTGCTTATACGGGAAGAACTAAAATTATGAAGTTTGCAGGATGCTATCACGGACATTCTGACTTAGTCCTGGTCGCAGCGGGATCTGGCCCTGCAACATTAGGTACTCCGGACTCTGCTGGTGTGCCGAAGTCCATCGCTGAAGAAGTGATTACCATTCCTTTCAACGATCCTGAAGCTTATAAAAATGCTATGGCAAAATGGGGAGATGAAATCGCTTGTATTCTCGTCGAACCTATTGTTGGGAATTTTGGAATCGTAGAACCTAATGAAGGTTTTTTAGAGTTAGTGCATGAACTTGCATCTAACCACGGGGCACTTATCGTGTATGATGAAGTCATTACAGCATTCAGGTTCCACTACGGCGGCGCACAAGATATGCTTGGTTTAACACCTGATTTAACTGCATTAGGTAAAATTATTGGTGGCGGATTGCCAATAGGCGCATACGGTGGCCGAAAAGAAATCATGGATCAGGTTGCACCGTTAGGACCAGCTTATCAAGCGGGGACGATGGCTGGAAATCCAGCTTCGATGCTATCAGGAATTGCATGTTTAGAAGTATTACAAGAACCGGGTGTTTATGATGAAATGGATCGTCTCGGTGCTTTACTCGAAAATGGCATTGTAGAATCTGCTAAAAAACATGGCATCACATTGACCACAAATCGACTCGGCGGAGCCCTTACATTGTTTTTCACTGATGTAAAAGTCGAAAATTATGAACAAGCTGAAGCGACAGATGGAGAGATGTTCGGTAAGTTCTTCAAATTATTACTTCAAAACGGGATTAATATTGCACCATCCAAATATGAAGCTTGGTTTTTAACAACTGCCCATACAGAAGACATTATTCATAAAACAGTTACCGCAGTTGATAAATCATTTCATGAACTTGCAACTGTTCTTAATAGCTAACTTAGGAAATTAGCGTAAATACTTTCCACTAAGAAAGGGAGAGTTCGTATGAGACTTGGTGCCCGTATTATTAAAACTGGCGTTGCAATCGTGTTGGCATTATTCATAGCCGACTTGCTCCAACTCCCGCAAACTGTGTTCGCAGGGATTGCAGCTATTTTTGCGGTCCAACCCTCCATATATCGTTCGTATTTAAGAATTGTTGAGCAAGTTCAAGGTAACGTAATCGGCGCTGTTGTCGCAATTACTTTTGTGCTCATATTCGGACATCAACTCGTCGTTATCGGGTTAGCAGCTGTAATGATTATATTAATCATGAACAAATTAAAGCTTGAAACTTCCATTACAATGGCCCTGGTCATGATGATTGCCATTATGGAGATTCAAAATGATGACTTTCTAATCTATGCCGTTCTCAGATTTACAACGTTTTTCGTAGGCGTTTTCGCTGCCTTTTTAGTTAACTTATTGTTTATGCCACCCAAATATGAAACTAAATTATTTCATACAATCAATCAAACCCAAGACGAAATCATTCGCTGGGCTCGAATTACTGGTAGGCAAACTTCCGATCATATTTCAACTAAAAAAGCGTTGAAAACGATAAAGGCTAGACTCACTACAATCGATCAAACATTTCTTTTCTATAAAGAAGAACGCGGCTATTTCAAAAAAACAACGTGGGCAAAGGCAAGAAAACTCGTTGTGTATCGCCAAATGATCGCAGCATCTAGAAGTAGTTATGAAGTTCTGCAACGAATTCATAAATTTGAAAACGAGCTAATCGATTTACCTGAGCAATTTCGAATGATGGTCCAGGAAAGACTAGATTCACTACTCACCTACCATGAACAATTACAACTTAAATTTGTGGGCAAGTTGAAAACTGAAAATATGAATTCTGATACCAATGAAGAATATATTCAGCGACATGAAGTATTAGAGATTTTCGTGAAAGAAATTGCGTTAACTAAGGAAGAGGAAGAGTTTTCTGCCTATCATCTTCTTCACGTTCTATCTGCAATTTTGAACTACGAAGAGCAATTAGAACATCTAGATACATTAATTGTTTCGATTCACAAGCACCATAAAGTAAAGATTAATGTCAATAACTACGAAGGTAGTTTTTAAATAATAATCCCGCACATCGACCGTAAAATCGTTGTGCGGGATTATTTTAGTTTTTCATCTTCGGATCCATTGCATCGCGTAAACCATCTCCCATTAGGTTAAAACCTAGGACGGTCAGCATGATGGCAAGCCCGGGAAAGATCATCGTCCAAGGTGCCGATTGTAAATAATTTTTCGAATCTGCTAGTATTTTTCCCCATTCAGGTTGGGGAGCTGCAGCGCCTAATCCGAGAAATCCAAGGGCCGCTGCTTCAAGAATCGCAGTCGCAACTGCAAGTGTTCCTTGAACAACAACAGGCGCCATGGAATTGGGCAAAATATGAGAAAATAATATTCGTAAATCCTTCATGCCCACTCCCTTGGCCGCGGTAATATATTCATCTTCCTTAATGCTCAACACCTTAGAACGTATTAAACGGCCAAAATTCGGTACGTTGATAATGGCAATGGCAATCAGCGCATTTTGCAGGGAAGGGCCAAGTACTGAGACGATCGCAATTGCCAGTAGAATCGAGGGAAAAGCGAGCATGATATCAAAGATTCTTGAAATAATCGTATCCACCCAACGACCATAATATCCCGCGACAATACCAAGAATACTGCCGACTACGACTGACCCAATCACTGAAAAGAACCCCACCCACAAAGAAATACGCGCACCGTGAATAATTCTCGATAAAATATCGCGCCCAAAGTCATCCGTTCCAAGCCAATATTCTGCCGAAGGAGGTAGAAGACGATCAGCCATAAATTGCTCATTAATCCCTTCTTTTGCTAAAAACGGGCCTACTATCGCAACAATTATAAAGAAAAAAACAATCACTACACCAACAACGGCAACCTTGCTTTTCTTAAATCCCTTCCAAGCCTCACGCCAAGGACCCGCGGATCGATCAATATCAGCTTCCGCGACTCCATCTACTTTCGGTAATAGTTCAGACATCGCCACTTCCCCCTTCCTTAATCATATTTAATCCTTGGATCGATGAAGCTATACAATAAGTCGACCAACAAATTTATCATGACAAAGAAAAATGCAATGATTAAAATACCTGACTGAATTACGGGATAATCCCGGTACCCAATTGCATCGTAAATGTATCGACCCACACCTGGCCAAGCAAAAATGGTTTCAGTTAATATTGCACCGCCGAGAAGCATGCCCATTTGTAGACCTATTACTGTTAATACTGGAATAATTGCATTTTTAAGCGCATGTTTATAAACAACCCAAAACATTTTTTGTCCTTTTGCTCGCGCCGTGCGAATATAATCGGAACGCATGACTTCGAGCATACTCGATCTAGTCATCCGTGCAATAATCGCCATCGGAATTGTCGCAAGTGCAACCCCAGGTAATATTAGATGGCGAATGACTTGCCAAAGTTGGTCAAAACGGCCAGCTATGATTGTATCTATAATATACAAATTCGTTATCGCTTCCACGGGATCTCGAACTTGCATCCGTCCAGTCGTTGGCAACCACCCCAACTCCAACGAAAACAACCATTGTTCCATAAGACCCAACCAAAAGATCGGCATCGAAACACCCACAAGTGCAACAACCATTGCTGTATAATCGAACCATGAATTTTGAAACCAGGCAGAAATAATTCCCGCATTAATGCCGACAACAATGGCAATAATCATTGCAAAGAAAGCAAGTTCAGCCGTAGCTGCTAAATAAGGCCAAATTTCATCTGCTACAGGCGCGTGGGTTCTCATTGATTCGCCTAAGTCACCTTTTAAAATACCACCAAGATATTTAAAATATTGAATATACCACGGATTATCGAGTCCTAACTTCACCGTCAGCGCTTCAACAGCCTCTTTCGTTGCTTGTTGACCAAGAATCATTTGTGCTGGATTTCCAGGAATCGCTCTGATAATCATAAAAACAATAAAAGTCATCCCCAGCAACACTGGGATAAGATGCAGAAGCCGTTTCCCTATATAGCTTAGCAATCAATTCACCCCTTCGACTTTACAGGATACTTTTCGTATTATGTACGAATAGTTGGAATGAAAAAGAGGAGAATCCGTCAGACTTCTCCTCTTTTCATTAATTACTCAAAGTCTACATTTTTCAAAATATCCGAACCCGTTGGATGTGCTAGGAATCCTGTTAAATCTTTAGCCCCTCCAAGAAGCGGTGTTGAGTGTGCTAGAGGTACCCATGGTGCTTCTTCATGAATGATTTCCTGTGCTTTTTTATAGAGCTCAATACGCTTATCTTCATCTACTTCGGACTGAGCTTCAATGAACAAATCATGCATGGCATCATTTTTAAAGTACGTATAGTTGTTACTACCGATATTATCTTCATCTAGTAATACATACATGAAGTTATCCGCATCTCCGTTATCCCCAGTCCAACCAAGCATAAATGCATCAGCGTCTCCTTTACTCGCTAATTCCAAGTATGTTGCCCATTCATGCGTAACAATTTTTGCGGTAACGCCAATATCCTCTAGATTTTTTTGAATAACTTCAGCTACTTTTTCACCGTCTGGCATATAAGGACGCGGAACTGGCATTGCCCACAGTTCCATTTCAAAACCATCCTCAAACCCAGCTTCTTTTAGTAATTCTTTTGCCTTTACCGGATCGTATTCATAACCTTCAATATCATCGTTATAACCTGAGATTGATGGTGGCATTGGATTTTTAGCTATCTCAGCGCGTCCTTCAAAAAACGATTCGATAATCGTTTTCTTATCAATCGCGTGGTTCATCGCTTGACGAACTAATTTATTGTCAAATGGTGGACGTGTAACCGTTAAACCAAGATAACCGACATTCATCGATGGACGTTCGAATAACTGTAACTCTTCACTTTCTTCAATTTTTTTGCCGTCTGAAGGATTAATGCCATCCGCTAGATCAATATCTCCTGCAAGTAATGCGTTCAAGCGTGCCGAGTTATCTGGAATCGATAAGAAAATAACCTTTCCTAGTTTCGGCAGTCCATCTTGCCAATAGCCGTCGAATTTTTCTATTGTAATTGAGTCATTTGGCTTCCATGCAACAAATTTAAAAGGACCCGTTCCAACTGGGTTTCTTGCAAATTCATTGTCACCTTTTTCAAACGCAGTTGGACTTGCGATTGCAAACATGTCCATCGCAATGTTTTTCAGAAAAGGCGCTTGTGGTCTTTTCAGTTTAATAACGACTGTGTAATCGCCATCTGCTGTCACTGATTCAATAACATGGCTCTCATCGTCTTTAAAGCCGCCGAACATAGAGGCATAGTACGGGAACATCTCTTCATCACCGTTTGCCCATCTTTCAAAGTTTTTGACAACTGCATCGGCATTAAAGTCAGTATCGTCATGGAACTTAATTCCTTCTTCTAATTCAAACGTATACGTCAAGCCGTCATCAGACGTTTTCCAATCATTTGCGAGCCCTTTATTTATGGTGGTGTCTTGTTCACCAAAATTAAGAAGCGTTTCAAAAAGATTTACTGTAACTTTAAAGGTTTCCCCTTCAGTTACCCGTGATGGATCCAGCGATGTTGAATCTCCACCACGTCCAAATACTAATGTTCCCCCACTTCCTTCTTTATCTTTAGTTCCAGTATCCTCACCACATGCAGCAAGAACAGTTGATAAAACGAGTAGCAGTAAAATTGCTAATGACCTTAGCTTACCTTTTCTCATCGACTAACCCCTCCGTCTGTTTTTATATCATTGCGCGCACCATCTGCATAAAGATGACACGCAACAGAATGACCTTTTTTAATGTCTAACAGCTGCGGAACAACTTGCGTACAAATATCCATTTTAAATGGACATCGCGTATGAAAAGTGCATCCAGTTGGTGGATCTGCTGGATTGGGTATATCTCCTTCTAAAAAAACTTCTTGCTTGATATAGTCCGGATCCGGAACTGGAACTGCAGATAATAAGGCTTGTGTATATGGATGGAGTGGATTTGCATAAAGTTCTTCACTCTCTGAAACTTCCACCATTTTTCCTAGATACATAACGCCCACTCGATCACTAATATGGCGAACCACTCCGAGGTCGTGAGCGATGAAAATATAAGTTAAGTTAAATTCTTTTTGCAAGTCTTGCATTAAATTCAAAACTTGTGCCTGAATCGATACATCAAGCGCTGATACAGGTTCATCTGCGATGATCAATTTCGGATTTGTCATCAGTGCTCTTGCAATTCCTATTCGCTGTCTCTGCCCTCCACTAAATTGATGTGGATAACGTTTGGCATGAAAGTCACTTAATCCAACAACTTCTAAGAATTCACGAATTTTTTTATTTCTCTCTTTCACGTTTTTCATTCCATGAACTAATAATGGCTCCCCTAAAATTTTTTCGACTGTATGTCGTGGATTGAGTGATGCATATGGATCTTGAAACACCATTTGAATATCACGCCGCGTTTTCCGCATTTCTTCCGCAGATAATTTCGTAATATCTTTTCCGTCGAATTCGACCGTACCTTCAGTGGGTTCAAGTAATCTTAATAGCATTCGACCAGTTGTCGATTTACCACAACCTGATTCCCCGACAATCCCTAACGTTTCTCCTTCATTTACGTAAAAGGAGATATCGTCCACCGCTTTAACTTGACCGACCACCCTTCCAAACACGCCTTTTTTAATGGGGAAATACTTTTTTAAGTGCTCAACTTTCAATAAGGGTTTTGTCACGCGCTGCCACTCCTTTTTCGTCATATAGGAAGCACCGAGTTTGGTGGCCAGTGGATGCCTGATATAATTTCGGATTTTCGATGAGACAACGGTCAAATGCATATTCACAACGAGCAGCAAACCTACAACCATTTTCGATCGTACCTGGTCTTGGGACATTACCTGCAATGGAATACAATCGGTCCTTTTTATATCTTATGTCTGGCACGGATTGAATAAGCCCTTTTGTGTAAGGATGCTGAGGATTTTCAAATATGGTCTTAACGGGGGCTTCTTCAATGATTTGGCCTGCATACATGACAATTACACGTTCGCATGATTCAGCAACAACGCCGAGGTCATGCGTGATAAGGAGAACGGCTGTGTTTAGTCGAGTGTTTAGTTCTTTCATAAGTTTTAATATTTGGGCTTGTATTGTGACATCAAGTGCAGTTGTCGGTTCGTCTGCAATTAACACCTCAGGATCACAAACAAGCGCCATAGCAATCATGACACGTTGCCTCATTCCTCCGGACAATTGGTGGGGATAATCCTTCATTAAGTCGCTTGCTCTAGGTAGTCCAACAAGCTTAAGCATGTCAATAGCGCGCTGTGATGCTTGTTTTTTCGACCATTTTTTCTCATGGATTAATACTGCTTCAATAAGCTGATTGCCAATCGTAAAGAGCGGATTTAAAGAGGTCATTGGCTCTTGAAAAATCATCGCGATATCATTTCCGCGAACATGGCGCATTTGTGCTTCAGATAACTTTAGTAAATCCTGCCCTTTAAACCTTATTTCTCCTCCGACTATTTTACCTGGTGGACTTGGTATGAGCCCCATTATCGAAAGTGAAGTAACGCTTTTTCCACAACCTGATTCGCCAACTATACCAAGCACTTCTCCCTCGTTTAAGTGGAAGTCGATATGATCTACGGCTGGAATTTCTCCTGAGTCAGTGAAAAAAGTAGTCTGCAAGTCTTTCACTTCTAGAATTGTTTTCCTATCCTCCATCAGATCACCCTTTTCTATTCATCTGATTAATTAGCATATTTCAATTATACTGTGAATGATAAATAATACAACAAGTATTTCGGTTGTTAAAATAAAAAGAACGATATTGCAGTCCCATAATTGGGCGACAATATCGTTCAATAATTTAAATATGTTGTACTTGGAATAAACTGAAGTAAATTCCTTCTTTTTTCATTAATTCTTCATGTGTGCCCATCTCTTTCACTTCGCCTGCATCGACTACAAAAATCTTATCTGCATGTGTAATGGTAGATAATCTATGGGCTACAATAAGTGTTGTTCTTTCATGCGCCAGGACCTCTAATGAATCTTGAATGAGTGCTTCACTTTCAAGGTCTAAGGCTGAAGTTGCTTCGTCTAAAATAAGTAATGGCGGATTTTTCAAGAATACGCGCGCAATCGCAATGCGTTGTTTTTGACCTCCTGAAAGTTTAACGCCGCGCTCTCCAACAGTCGTGTCATATCCTTCTGGAAGCTCTTCTATGAAATCATGTGCATTTGCAGCAATCGCGGCGGCAATGACTTCTTCATCCGTTGCGTCGTGTTTACCCATCATGATATTGCTTTTTACAGAGTCGCTAAATAATATACTATCTTGCATGACAATGCCTATTTGATCTCTCAATGATTTTATTTTAACATCTCGAATATCATGCCCATCAATTCTAACTGCCCCGTTTTTCACATCATGGAACCGTGGAATTAGCCCGACAATTGTCGACTTTCCTCCACCACTCATCCCCACGAATGCGACTGTTTCACCAGGACTTGCTTTGAAACTAATTCCTTTTAATACATTTTCGCCATTTTCTTCATAGGAAAAACTGACATTATCGAACTCGATTTCACCCTGAATTTCAGGAAGGGAAACTGCATTTTCTTTGTCTGTTATATCGTACTTTTCTTCCATTAATTCAAAGACACGGTCCATAGATGCAAATGATTGTGTCAGTGAAGTTGAAGAATTTACTAGCCTACGAAGCGGACTATACACACGCTCAATAAACGCGATAAACGCAACCATCGTTCCAACAGAGAGATTTTCGTTAATGACTTGGTACCCGGCATAACCAATAACGAGAAGTGGTGCAACATCTGTAATCGTATTGACTACTGCAAAAGCTTTAGCATTCCACCTTGTATGGTCAATTGCTTTATCTAAAAAGTTGCCGTTTGTTTTATTGAAACGTTCCTGCTCTACATCTTCTAGCGCAAAACTTTTAATAACACTGACTCCTGAAACACGTTCATGTAAATAACTCTGGACATCTGCAAGAGCCTGTGATCGTTTTCTAGTCAAAGTACGGAGTTTTCCAAAGAAGTGTTTAACGCTATAACCGTAAAACGGAAAGGCAAGGAGCGTAACGATTGTAAGGGGAATATCCATTGTCAGCATGATTCCAACCGCAATAAGAATCGTTGCCAAGTCAAGCCAAACGTTCATGAGACCTATCATGACGAAATTTCTGGTTTGCTCAACGTCATTAATCACACGTGAAATGACTTCCCCGGCGCGCGTATTTGAATAATAACGCAAACTAAGCTTTTGTAAATGTGAATAAAGATTTTCACGAATATCGTATAAGATTTTATTGCTCACCAACTGAGCATAATATTGTCGGTAGTATTCGACTGGAGGACGGACGGTAAAGAAGATCAGCATCGTTCCCCCGACCCAGTAAAATAATTGTTTCGTCGCTTCCTGCGCTGATAATGATGGTTCACCGATAATATCATCGATGACGATTTTCATTAGTAGCGGCATGAATAGTGGTATTGCAAATTTAATGATTCCAATGACTAAAGTTAGTATTATCAACCATTTATATGGCTTAACAAATTTTAAATAACGCTTAATACTGCCACCCATCAATTTTTCCCCCTACTACAGAAAACTTATTCGTTGTGCGGCGGTTGTTCACTGCTTTGAATTTTCTTTTGAAATTCATACCTTGCCGTCCATGCTTCTATGAAATCTGGGGCAAATGGACCGCGTCGCTGCTTTATCCAACCAAGTAATTTATCGAGATTATTGTATAATATTTGATCGAAAACCTCTGGATAGTTCATTTGCTTTTTATGGTCTTCATATTCATCTTCATCTAAAATCATATAACTCATATCTGGAAACACTTTTACGTCCAAATCATAATCGATATATTTCAACGTTTTATTGTTGTAAACAAATGGAGAACTCATATTAACATAATAATAAACCCCATCTTCTCTGAGCATGCAAATAATATTAAACCAATATTCTGCATGGAAATAACAGATGGACGGTTCTCTTGTCATCCATGTTCGGCCGTCAGCTTCTGTAACTAGCGTTCGCTCATTGCCTCCGATGATAATATTACGTGTTCCTTTTAAAACAATTGTTTCTTGCCACACCCGATGGATATTGCCATCATGTTTATAACTATGTACTTGAATTGTTTCCCCTTCCTTAGGAATCACCATTTTTCACCACACCTTTTCGTCGCCCTAGAGTTTCGATACGCTTATATTATTTCACTAGTATATCAATAGAACGGTTAAAGATGAAACCATAGCATTTATTTCCGCAATAATTGTTTATACTCAACCATGCAAAAAACCGGCAGAAGTATTTAGCTTCTGCCGGCAGGTGATGTCTATCCACTTATCTAGAACCGTTGTCGAATCGATTAGCACGCATGCCTGAAGATTGTTGTTGCTTTTTAGCTTCAGACTGCTGGTTTTGTTTCCTAACCTGATTTAAATCAGTTTCGGATCCAAATTCCTCACCCATCGGATTTTGAGATTGACCTTGTAAGGATTGCTGATTCTGTTTTCTAACTTGATTAACGTTAGTTTGATTCGGGTTTTGGTTTTTAGTCATGGATATTCACCTCCGTGCTCCTTAACATGTGCAGGAAATTATTTTTTATCCATGTATTTTTATTTACATGACAATTGATCGTCCACCGTCCACAATAATCGTTTGACCGCATATCATGTTCGAGTCATCTGATATTAAGAACATAGCCGTTTTAACCATATCTTCAATTTCAACCATGCGACCTGCTGGCGTATTTTTTCGGGCGTCGTCAAGCAATTCTTCCCGATTCGGAAAATGTTTTAACGCATCTGTATCTAATGCGCCGCCTGACACCGAGTTAACAACAATTCCTTTCGGCGCAAACTCGACAGCTAAATAACGCGTCAAAGATTCTATTGCTGCTTTCGAGACACCGATTGTTGTGTAATTTTCAAGATAGCGAATAGAACCAAGTGAGCTAATTCCAATAATTTTACCGCCATTATCCATGAGTTTAGCTGCTTCTTGCGCGCCAAATAACATAGCTTTCGCGTTAATGTTCATTGTCCAATCCCAATGCGTTTCCTCTAGTTCCATAATTGGACGCAAAACACCAGAAGCTGCGTTGGATACGAAAACATCTAATCGGCCAAACTCATCTTTAACTTGTTCAAACATGGTACGAAGTTTTTTCACATCACCCACATTTGCTCGAAGCATGATCGCTTTTCTACCTAATGCTTCAATTTCTTTCACAGTTTCTTCTGCGGCAGATTTACTACGGGCATAATTAACAACAACGTCATAGCCATTTTTTGCGAGCTCGATTGCGAGTGCTTTCCCCAATCCTCTTGAACTTCCTGTGACCATAGCGACTTTATTTTTCGTCATATTAAATTCCTCCATTTTTAATAGATTCCCATATTTTTATAATGGGGACTGGTTTAGGTAACGATTCAACTTCTTCTCTTGTGAAAAATTGATAACCTTCAAGAACCGTTTGTCCCACAGCTAATCGGGCTCGAAAACCTTTCATCTCCCAAGTTATATGAGTGAAGATATGCTTAAATTCAATGATTTCACTTAGTGATTTTATTTCCAATCCTGTTTCCTCTGTAAAATGATTGGCAGGAGAAAGATTGTTTTTGTATTCAACAATTGGAAATTCCCATAAGTTTGCTAGTAGTCCACTGTCCGGACGTTTCCTTAGCAACCAATCTCCTTCTTCATTTTGAATTGCGAATGAAGCAACAGGAATAACTTTACCTTTTTTCTTTTTGGTTCGAACTGGCAATTCGTCTTGACGTCCTTCATCGAATGCTGCACAAAATTCACGAACGGGACAAAGTAGACATTTGGGTCTCGGTGTACAAATTGTTGCACCAAGTTCCATTACTCCCTGATTAAAGGAAGACGGATCTTGTTGATCGATCAGCGACATAATAACTTCTTCAAATATTCGTTTCGTTTTTGGGATGGTGATGTCTTCTTCAATTATAAGCAATCTTGACATCACGCGCATTACATTACCATCTACAGCATGTTCTGGGACGCCAAAAGCGATGCTGAGTACAGCGCCAGCAGTATAAGGACCGACACCTTTTAATGTTGAAATTTCTTTTCGATTGTTCGGTACAATACTTCCGTAGTTTTCGACAACTTCGCGAACACCACTCTGCAAGTTTCGCGCTCGAGAATAATAACCAAGACCTTCCCACATTTTTAGTAGTTCATCTTCATCTGCAGTTGCTAATGATTCCATCGTAGGGTATTTGTCGATGAACCGATTATAATAGGGGATAACTGTGTCGACTCGGGTTTGTTGAAGCATCACTTCTGATACCCATATATAGTAAGGATCCGATGTTTGTCTCCACGGCAAATCCCTTTTCTCCTCGTTGTACCAAGTAATAAGTGCCTGACGAAATTTTTCTTTTTCTTCTATAATTCGCATGTTTTCCTCCATAAAGCGTATGTTATGATTACATAGAAAAGGGTATACAAGAAATAAGAATATCCCTAAGGACAATTCCAATTCCATTTTTGTTAGGAAGATGTCATTTTATCTTCCGTAAAAGGAGCTGATTTTTTTGGATACTGGAACTCATATTGTCATGGGTGTTGCTATTTGTGGAATTGCCTTATCAGATCCCGTCGTTTCTGTGGATGCAGTAACAACGAGTGCAGTGTTTAGCGGTATTATTATTGGTTCGCTGATTCCAGATATCGACACTGTTTTAAAACTTAGAAATAATGCGGTATACATCCGACATCATCGCGGAATAACACACTCCATTCCTGCAGTGCTATTATGGCCGCTTTTGCTAACAATATTATTAACATTGATTTTCACCGGTTCTAGTTTTTTTCATGTATGGGCATGGACATTTTTAGCTGTTTTCGTCCATGTATTTGTCGATATCTTTAATTCTTATGGGACGCAAGCCTTGCGACCTTTTTCAAAGAAATGGGTAGCCATTGGGGTTATTAATACTTTCGATCCAATTATTTTCACTTTGCATTTACTAGCCATTACGATATGGCTCTTTGGTGTAAAACCAATTTATCCGATTTCGATTATGTATGGCGTCATATTCATCTATTACTTGATACGTTTTGCCTTGAAGTATGCGGTTAAACGCGCAGTTTCGAATCGGATTCCAGATGCAATTGAGATTATTATTGCGCCAACCATTCGATTTTTCCAATGGAGAGTCGCCGCCTCTACCGAAACCCACCATTACGTAGGACGTGCATATGGGCGTTCAATTACGATTTATGACCAATTTACAAAAGATCCATTGCCAGACTTGCCTGAGGTTAAGGCTGCCTTAGCGAATACTGATGTAAAATCATTTACCGAATTTTCACCGATTTACCGATGGGAAATCACAAAGATTGGTGAATTATGCGAAATCCGATTAATCGATTTACGTTATCGAAACAAAGACTACTACCCGTTCGTCGCTGTCGCTCATGTCGATTCTGATATGAATGTGATTAATTCATACACTGGGTGGATTTTCTCAGAGGACAAGCTCAACAAGAAACTGAATTTCATGCCACATTCGCGAACCTAATTTAGGGTTGAAAATTTACAAGAGAACCGAGTGTTTCAAACACTGGGTTCTTTTTCGTACATTTATGCTAAGTAAGTGTTATTTTCCTGTTTTCACTGGTTTTAACATGGATATAGGCAATGCTTCGTTAGTTAGATTACCGCCTAATCTATGCCCCCAGGCAAAACGCCCTTTTAAATAGTCCACCTGGAAAAACATACCTTCATCGCCTTCGATGCGATAAATTTCTCCTTTTTCAATTGTTGCTGGATCGATTAAAAAAGCCTCAGCCATTAGCATTTTACGTTGATAAACTGCAAACTCATTGAGAATTCCCAGTTGCTCTGCTTTCCGTGATTTTTCACGTAAATTTGCAATTTCAGTGCGTAACTCATGTTCTGTCATATCGCTATACTTTTTCTCAGTTGTCATTTTCATTCTCCTTCATCTCGATAAACCGATCGATTCGGTCAAGTGGAATTCCTTTTTGGTACATGGATTGTTTTACACGATTGTTTAAATCTCTTCCGCTAAATTTCGAACTGTAGCGACGCCAAGCTTTTTCGCCAATGGACTCCGTTACACCTGCCCATTCATCTTCATCAATCGTTAAATCTAGATTTTCTAAAGCTTGTTTACTTACTTCATACGAATACCCTTTTCTCAATAAAACGTTATGAATCCGCTGTTTGGTTTGTGCAGGGGATTGGGACCGTTTTTTTGAAGCTTCTTTTTCAGCCAACTTCTTAGCAATTTCTACTTGTTCATCGACTGAGTAGGTATCCAACACTTGCTCTTGCAATTCTTTTCCAATCCCCTTTTTTTGAAGTTCCTGCTGGATTGCACGTGGACCACGGCTAGATGATCTTTTCTGTGTTTCTAGCAAAGCTGCAGAAAATGTTTCATCATTTAAAAAGCCTAAATTTCTTAATTTCACAATTGCTTCCAGAACAATTGCTTCTCCGTAACCTAAATCTAATAGCTTTTGCTTCACTTCAAATTCACTACGCATACGAAACCCCAAAAAATGTAGCGCTCGATTAAACGCCTTACGAATTTCATCTTCATAGACCATTTCATCGACTGACCAATCTTCCAAGGATATCCCTTTTGTCAATTCGAATTTAACTAATACAGATTCATGCACACTGAATGCATACTTGTCATCTAGAAAAATATTATAGCGTTCCTTATCTTTCTTTTGTTGTGTTATCTTTGTAATAACAGGCACTTTGATTCCCTCCTGTACTTTTCTTTAGTATACATCTTCACCCTGCTAGATTCAGCTTTATAAATTACCGATAAAAGATGGGGCGATAAATATGAAAATTGTACTTGCTGGTGGCTCTGGGCTAATTGGCCGAAAAGTAGCAGAAACATTGAGAGCTGCGGGACACCAAATTACTATCCTCACTAGGCACCATAAACCGAATGAACATGGCATTTTTTATGTACAGTGGCTCCGTGAAGGTCTTACGCCAGAAGATGAAATCGGCTTTGCAGATGCTTTTATCAACCTTGCGGGTGTTTCTATTAATGATGGACGATGGTCGGCAAATCATCAACAACAAATTTATGAAAGTCGAATGGCAGCAACAGATGAACTGCTTCGAATCATTCGAGCACTACCAACAAAGCCCGCTACATTAGTAAATGCAAGCGCAATTGGCATATATCCTGCCGACAACCACACGCATTATACAGAAGAATCAACCCAAGTTGCAAATGACTTTCTCGGAAGGACCGTTCTTGATTGGGAACAAAAAGCATTTGAGGCAGAAAACGATGGACTCCGCGTTGTTTCAACAAGATTTGGTGTCGTTCTTAGTTTAGAAGGCGGTGCATTTCCATTGATGGCACTTCCTTATAAATTATTCGTAGGTGGTACAGTCGGTAGTGGTAAACAATGGGTCTCTTGGGTTCATATACAAGACGTCGCAAACGCGATTCTTTTTGCGATTGAAAACAAAAACATCAGTGGTCCAGTAAACGTAACTGCACCTTCTCCACTACGCATGAAGGAGTTTGGCGAAACGATTGGCGCTGTCCTTCGAAAGCCACATTGGATTCCTGTGCCGTCATTTGCGATGAAATTAGTGCTAGGTAAAAAGAGCGCTTTAGTATTAACCGGACAATATGTAACACCAAAAAAACTACTTGAAAATGACTTTAAATTTTCCTTTCCCACATTAGAATCGGCTCTAAAAGAGCTATATACTAAAAACGTATAATTACAAATTAGAAACGCATCCTACTTAAAAAGGAGGGTGCTTTTTTATGGATAAATTTCATTGGCGAGGTTTTTTACTGGCTACCATCATTATTTTCGCGGGGATCTTATTCAACCCCTTTACTGCTGCCGCAGAAGAATTTCACTGGGGATTTAAAAAAGCAACAAATGGTGTACCGCCAGATGCAGGAGCGGCTTTTAATGGAATCCTCGACAAATACGGTGCCATCTACAAAGGAAATGCAGATGAAAAAGTCGTTTACTTAACATTTGATAATGGTTACGAAGCGGGATATACCGAATCGATTCTTGATACGTTAAAAGCCGAAAATGTCCCAGCAACTTTTTTTCTAACCGGTCATTATCTAACGAGTGCCACACCAATACTGAAACGCATGGTTAAAGATGGTCATATAATCGGGAATCATTCATATGATCACCCAAATATGGCAAACTTATCGGAGAAAGAAATGGAAGATGAGTGGAGCAGGTTCGACAACAAGCTCAAAGAATTAACAGGAATTGAACGAACCGTTTATGTAAGGCCACCGAAAGGAATTTTCAACGAAAAACTACTTAGTTTCGGCAACGAACTTGGCTATCGCCATATGTTTTGGTCCGTTGCTTTCATCGACTGGCATAAAGATAAGCCACGTGGAAAAGATTATGCTTATGGTGAACTGATGAAACAATTGCATCCCGGTGCAGTCATCCTAATGCATACAGTCTCCTCTGACAATTCACAAGCACTCCCATCTTTTATCAAAGAAGCCAAGAAGGAAGGCTATCAGTTCAAATCTCTAGACGACCTCGTCATGGAGTACGAGGGAATCGATAAATCGGTATTTTAACGAACTCAAGCCGCGCCCGGTTTTATACGAGGCGCGTTTTTGGTTTTTTAACGACTGAAATGATGAAAATTATGCCAAGAAAGAGCGAAATGAGCAATAAAAAACTAAATGTCGCTTCAAACTCTAAAAATAATCCACCTAAAAACGGGCCAGATAAACTCCCCAAACTAAAGAAAATTCCGCATAATAGATTCCCAGTTGGTAATAATTCTGTCGGTGTTAAATCTGACATATATGAAATACCAAGCGAATAAATGGAGCCGACAAATAGCCCTGCAATAAAGAATGTGACCAAAACGAGAACCGTAGAAGATTCAACTAGACTTGCCGCAAAAAACGCTGTAGCACCACCGCCGAGCGCTATAACAAATACTGGTCGTCTGCCAATCCGATCAGAAAGTATGCCGAGCGGGATTTGCGAAATGATGCCACCTATAGAAAATGTCGCTAGCATAATTGAAACAGCAGCTACGTCAACACCGTTACGAAGCGCATACACGGGGAAAATAGCATTAAGAGATGATTCGAGAAACCCATAACCAAATGGGCCTAAAAATGCTAACCAAGCAAAAGCTGATGTCGTCTTAAATCGATTCATAAAACCAGTTTCAGCGGCGGTTCCTTTTATGACATCAGGGAATTCATTTTTCAATAAGAAAATTAGCGACCAAGCCAGCATGCATAATACACCTGAAACAATAAAGGGTAATCCTTCAAACACGTTAACCAGCGGGACAAATAATGGACCTGCCGCAAACCCAACTCCGAACGACAATCCATACACAGCAATATTTCGACCCAGTCGGTGTTTCAGCGAAAAACTTGTAATCCATGTCTGAGAGGAAAAATGCAATGCATGATCTCCAATGCCTATAATTAATCGCAAGACAAACCAAAAAACCATACTTTTCCACAAAGGGAATAATAATAAAGAACAAAAGACAAATAACCCACCAATAACAATAATAGGTTTAAATCCAAACCTTCTTAAGGGGGCTTCCATAAATGGCGAGATAAGCAGCGTTCCGATATATAATCCTGTCGCATTTAACCCGTTTAGTGCGCTTGAAACACCATCTTTTTCAAATATGACTGAGATTAGTGGAAGAAGCATTCCTTGTGAAAACCCCGAGATTGCAACAATCATAACAAGGACTCTAAATCGCGTTTTCTCAACATTTTTAAAACTACTCATCCGTGCACACTTCTCCATTTCCATTGTGAAATCGTGTTTAATTCTACCATATAAGATAGCTAATTTCGCATGAAATACACAATGGGTATTCTAGAGAACTCAAAAGGCTTAGACCATCTCTGAATTTCAGATGAACTAAGCCTTTTATGTTTGAAATGATTCTTGACTATCTTCTACCATAAATCGTATTTGTCCTCGTTGGGATACTTCAATACCAACAGACGTTTACGAATCCCCTCCTCCGATGCTGAATTTGAGTTCGTCTATACAAATATAGCGTCCTCCCTTCCGCTTGATTACTATTATATTAACACATTAATTATCTATTAACAATCTTATAACTACCTGAAAATTCAATTGAATCTAAAGTACTAAATACACCTTCTCTCTTGCCAGATAATTAAACGAATAAATCTCTTACTATTCAATACTTCATATGCTATAATTAGAATCATTATCATATAACACTAATACTAATATACTTTCTGAACGATAGAAACTTCTGGGTAAGTTGGGGCATATGAACATTAAATAGGAGGCATTGTAATGGAAATCACGACTCAAACGCAACGTAAAATAAACTGGATTGAGCATCATGAATTGATAGCTGCGATGATTTCAGGGATTTTAATATTAACTGCATGGTTAATCGGAGAAAACGAATCAGCACCGCTATCCATTTCACTATATATCATTGCATTCATCATCGGGGGGTATGCAAAGGCAAAGGAAGGTATAGAAGAGACAATTAAAAACAAAGAACTGAATGTCGAAATGCTCATGGTGTTTGCGGCAATTGGATCTGCACTAATTGGCTACTGGACGGAAGGCGCAATTCTTATATTTATATTTGCCCTTAGTGGTGCGTTAGAAACTTATACACTAAACAAAAGCCACAAAGAAATTTCTTCACTGATGAAAATGCAGCCTGAAGAAGCGTGGCTCATACAATCAGACGGAACTTCGAAAAAAGTCGCGACTGACTCTCTTCAGCTCGGAGCAGTATTACTAGTCAAGCCCGGAGAACGTATCCCTGCTGACGGTAAAATCTTGGATGGAACGACATCTGTTGATATGTCAGCGATTAACGGAGAATCGATTCCCGTTACAAAAGGGATTGGCGACGAATTATTTGCAGGTACAGTTAATATAAACGGTTCAATTCAATTAGAAATGACAAAACCGAGTTCTGAAACACTTTTCCAAAAAATCATTACACTTGTCCAAAGCGCTCAAAGTGAAAAATCCCCTTCTCAACAATTTATTGAAAAATTTGAAGGGACTTATGTAAAAATCGTCCTAATTGCAGTGTTGGTGATGATGTTTCTACCTCACTTTTTATTGGGGTGGGATTGGACCACCACTTTCTACCGCGGAATTGTTCTGTTGGTCGTCGCTTCACCTTGTGCATTAGTCGCTTCGATCATGCCAGCGACTTTGGCGTCAATATCAAACGGGGCTAAAAATGGGGTGTTGTTTAAGGGTGGCCTTCATCTGGAACTCTTAAGTTCAGTAAACGCAATTGCTTTCGATAAAACAGGTACGTTAACAACCGGAAGGCCAATTGTTACTGACTTCATCGTACGCGAAGGAGAAGACGTTGAAGAAACGCTAGCGCTCGTTGCTGGCATTGAGTCACAATCTAATCATCCACTGGCCATTGCAATTACAAATTTCGCCTTAAAGAAAGGGATATCCCCTTTACAAGGCATTCAAATTGAAGATTTTCCCGGACATGGTCTTCGAGCAATTTATCAAGACAAAGAAGTGCTTGTAGGCAATCCAAGATTTGTTGGTGAAGAACTGGCAGAAAGTTTTAATGAAGGTACCGCACTGAAACTTACCGAAGATGGCAAGACCGTTGTGTTCTTAAAAGATGATAATGGGATTGTAGCAGCCATTGCTCTAAAAGACACTTTACGAAAAGAAGCCATTCAAGCAATTAAAGCATTAAAAAAATCTGGTATCCAGACAATTATGCTCACTGGTGATAATGAAAGAACAGCAGCCGCAATTCAAAAAGAAGTTCAGATTGATCATTATGTTGCAGAATGCTTACCCGAAACGAAAGTTGAAAGATTAAAAGACCTTCTTAAAGAATACAAAACCGTTGCAATGGTCGGTGATGGCATTAATGACGCACCTGCACTTGCTACAGCAACATCAGGCATAGCGATGGGTGACGGGACAGATGTCGCACTTGAAACAGCTGACATTGTCCTGATGCAAAATGATTTAACCAAAATTTCATATGCGATTAAATTATCACGAAAAATGCAACGCATCGTTAAACAAAATATATTCTTTTCTATTGCTGTTATCGCAGTGTTGATTGTTTCAAACTTTATGCAAGTAGTCGATCTACCCCTCGGCGTAATCGGGCATGAAGGCAGTACGATACTGGTTATTTTAAATGGACTACGAATGTTAAATAAGTTGAGCTAACAAAACAAAGCAATGCGGTCAGGTGATCGCATTGCTTTTCTCTTTGGCTATAATCTCTTGTCGGCGTTCACTCATGACTGCATTAATTTGACCGCCGAGCATTAAAATAATGGCAGAGAAGTATAACCACATCATCAAGACAATAATTGCCCCAATACTCCCGTATGTATTTGAGTAATTTCCAAAACTACTCACATAATACGAAAACCCAAGAGATGTAAGGATCCAACCCAATGAAGCAAAAGCAGCACCGGGAAGAACACTTTTAATATGCAACTTTATGTTTGGCACAAGCCAGTATAAAATCGTAAAAACACCGAATATCAAAAACGGCGGAATAATCCATCTTAAGTTATTCCATAAGGATAGAAAACCAGCTTCTAATCCCAGATAAGAAAATGCAAAGATTCCAATTTGCTTACCGAATATCGGCAAAACGAGTGCGACAATTAACGCTGAGATTAGTAATACTGTGAAGACTACAGACATACCCCGTGCCACAATATAGGACCTTGTTTCTTCTTTAAAATAAGATCTGTTAAGTGCTTTTGTCAGTGCATTCATACCTTTCGAGGCAGACCACACAGTCGCTATCGCCCCTACTGATAATAAGCCCGAATTCCGGCTACTTAAAATTTCACCCAATGTGTCCTCAATAAGCAAGGCTACACTTTCAGGCGCGTAATCTCTTATAAATAAAAAAAGCTCTGATTGATCTAAATTCAAATACGGTAATAACGTAAAAAGAAAGATTAATAGAGGAAAAAGAGATAATAAGAAAAAGAAAGCGAGTTGTGAACCAAGACCGGTAACATCAACTTTCCTTATTCTTGTGATTAATCCTTTTATAAATCCACTAAAAGTTGTCACATCAAACGTATTTAAATCTCCCTCTTTTATCTCATCCATAAACTTTACGACGGCTAAATTCGAAAAACTCGAATTTTTTTTTTGTTTTTCTCTAGGAGTATTTGAAGTATTTTTCTCCACTGCTTCCCCACTCCTTTCCCCAAAACTTACTTTACTTGTGAGTTACTTACTGAATGATCCTTAACGATTGATTTATAATCATCTTTCGCATCTGTAAATGCATCCTTAGTGTCAACAACTAACTTCTTCACTTGTGGACTTAGTTCTTTTAACTCATCAACTTTCGATTTGAAATAAGTAGCATCATTTGCAATTTGTTCATAAATTGATTGGTATTTCTCAGCTTGCACTTGGATTTTTGATTTGACCACATCTGGATTTTTCGAATAATACCGCATATCATAAAAAAAACTCTTCGATTTATACGTGACGTGTTCACGTGTTGCTCTATCACACAAACTGATAAATGCACCAGCCAATGCACCGATAACGATAAACCTTCCTAATTTGCTTTCGCTCATTTCATACCCTCCACTAATAAAGAATTTGCATATTGCATTATACCCCTAATATTACATAAAAAAACATGGATGAACGAATATTAAAATAAATCTTGACGAAAGATTTCTCATTTCGGAGGAGAGTGGATAATCTTTAATCTGATTAGAGAAGGATGATAAAGTCTATTCAACATGGATGCAAACGAGAACAAGCTAATTTAGTATTTTTTAGAAACCAAGACCAAAATAGAACAAGCTGAATCGAAAAAAATCTTAATCTTTTTATCCATTCCATTTGACAGGTTTAACAAATAATGAAATGATTAACGGTAGTTAACGAAAGGCGGCTACTAATCATGGATTTAACACAACCGACTGATGAAAATATTATGTATATGGTTGAACAGATAAAAGAAAAACTTCGCATGGTAAATGTCGATGCGATGAAAGCAGAACACTTCAATACTGATAAATACGACGACTTGCTGTACATGTATAATATGGTGATGAAGCGTAAGCATATCAGTTCAAATGAAATCGAAGCAATTGCTGCGGAGCTAGGTTCATTACGTAAATAATAGAGAAGCTTTCTATCCATACTCTTGGATTGAAAGCTTCTTTTTTTGTTGGACATGCGGGATGTCCAATGTATGCTAATTCCAGATAAGATAACTTCATAGATTCCGAATGCGTAAATTCACAAAACAATGTATACTCTCTGGTTAGATATTGGTACTATTGAAACTATACTGAAAGGAGTAGTTAATATGTCAACATTTGAACAACAGCTATCCAATTACGCAGAACTAGCCGTAAAGGTTGGTGTCAATATTCAACCTGAACAATATCTCTTTATAAACGCATCCACTGAAACTACTGAATTGGTTCGTCTAATCACTGAAAAAGCCTATGATGCTGGCGCACGCCAAGTAATTGTCGATTTTACAGACGATGTGATTTCACGATTACGGTTTGAAAAAGCCCCAGCTGATTCTTTTGCTGAATTCCCTGAATGGAAGGTAATGGAACGTGAACAACTTGCTGCGAAAGGCGCTGCCTTCATGACAATCGTCTCGCAAAGCCCTGATTTATTGCAAGGCATTGATCCTTCACGAATTGGTGATGCACAAAAAGCTTCTGGGCAAGCACTTGATCGTTTTAGACAAGATATGCAAGCTGACAAATTTAGTTGGACAGTCATTGCTGCACCATCTAAAGCATGGGCAGCAAAAGTATTTCCAGAACTTTCTACTGAGGAACAAATTCCAGCCCTTTGGGAAGCTATTTTCAAGTCGGTTCGTGCGGATACAGACAATCCAGTTCAGTCTTGGATTGATCACGATAAAACATTGCATGAAAAAGTCGATTATTTAAATGAAAAACGCTACAAGAAACTACATTACCGAGCACCTGGCACAGATCTTATCGTCGATTTACCAACAGGACATTTATGGTGCGGAGCCGGTAGTTTAAACGTAGAGGGACATAGTTTTATGGCAAATATGCCAACAGAAGAAGTTTTTACGGTGCCTCATAAAGATGGTGTTAATGGATTTGTTTCAAGTACAAAACCATTAAGTTATGGCGGGAATATTATTGATAACTTTAAAATCACTTTCGAAGCTGGCCGGGTGACTGATATCCAAGCTGAACAAGGTCATGAAGTACTAGCCCGGTTAATCGATACGGACGAAGGCGCTAAACGTCTTGGTGAAGTCGCACTTGTACCACACGCTTCTCCAATCTCACAATCAAATGTTCTTTTTTATAATACTTTATTTGATGAAAATGCATCTAATCATTTTGCCCTTGGGAGTGCGTATGCATTTTGTCTTGAAGGCGGAAAAACGATGGCTCGGGAAGAACTTGAGCGTAATGGTTTAAATCAAAGTATTACCCATGTTGACTTTATGGTTGGTTCTGAAGAAATGGATATTGACGGCGTCAATGAAGACGGCACAACTGAAGCAGTGTTCCGCAATGGTAATTGGGCATTTTAACTTAGGCGTACAATTTAACGTAATTACGCACCATTAATTGTTCATTAATTCGACACATTTCAGGAGGAATCTTTCTTAACCTCTTAAAATTAGCATCTAAATAAGGTATAATACAGACAGAGAGATTACACTTATGAGAGGGGTCAGTGAAATGGGCTTAATGTACGCAACAGTTATTGGATATACAGTCATGCTTGGTCTATCAGCAGGATTCATCATGTACTTTCTAACTAAAACATTTGATTCTTCTGATGCAGTTAAAATAGATCCAAAACCAGATACGAATTACTAAGAGCTGCCTAGGCGGCTCTTTTCTTTTTCCTATTTCTTCAGTACAATGGTTAGAATGAAACCAAAGGCACCGCCTGAGGCCGAAATTCAAACAGATAGGAGCTTTTCTATGACACTTCTTGGAGATATACTAGAACATAATAAAGCGTTTGTTAATGAAAAACAATATGAACAGTATTCCACAACAAAATTTCCTGATAAGAGAATCGTTATTTTAACATGTATGGATACGCGGCTCACTGAACTTCTCCTCAAATCAATGAACTTGAAAAATGGGGATGCCAAGCTCATTAAAAGTGCAGGTGCCGTTGTCACACACCCTTTTGGCGGAATCATGAGAAGCATTCTAATTGCTGTCTATGAACTGCAAGCTGACGAAGTATTTATCGTTGGACATCACGATTGTGGCATGAACTCGATTGATACAGATGTCATTATTGAAGACATGGTTTCACGCGGAATCGACAAAAGCCTCTTTAAAACCCTAAAATATTCAGGTATTGACATGAAGAATTGGTTGCATGGATTCGATGATGTAACGGAGAGTGTCAAAGCAAGCGTAGAACAGGTTCGTAATCACCCATTAATGGATGCTAAAGTTCCTATTCACGGATTAGTGATTAACCCAACAACTGGTGAATTAGATACAATTGTTGACGGGTACCAAAAATAACTAAAATATCGACATATTTCCCGGGCAATTTATAATTTACGACAAAAAAAGCCGATTCCTTTTTACAGGAATCGGCTTTTTATTTTTGCTTTTAGTTTCCGCAGAGCGGCCTTACCCTTTCAAAAGTCGTCTTCAATCATTGCATACATATAATGATCCTCCCAGACACCGTTGATATATAGGAGTTGCCGTAATAATCCTTCGAGATGATATCCAGCTCTTTCAAGTACAATGATTGAGCCTTTGTTACGAGGAGATACATATGCCTCAACACGGTGCAAACCAACTCTTTCAAAGGCAAATTCAGTGACCAGTCGAACGGCTTCGGAACCAATCCCTTTTCCAGTATGCTTTTCATCAATTGAATAGCCAATGAAGCCACTTGAAAAAGGAAGTCTTTTAATACTGTAAAGTGATATATGGCCAATCAATTGACCTGAATCATATTTGAATATTCCGAAGTTATATTCTCTACGATCTCTCATTTGAAAAAGTGACTCTCTGATTTTATCTCTTTGAACCGTAACCGTATAAAAACCAGGTTCTTGTCTCGGTTCGAAGATTGACCAATACTTCTTATTCGCGCTTAATAGTTTTGTAAAAATCGTCGCATCCTCTTCAGTTAAAATCCGTAAATAACAACGTTCACCTTCGAGACGATTCATGTTTGATCAACCTACTTTAGCAGTGAGTTCAAGAAAGTCCTCAACATCTTTCACACATAGTGCAACGCCTTTGGCCCAGAATTCTTGTTTTGTAATGTCTTCCCCAAGATGTTTCATCGCAAGGTCTTCGACACTCATGACCGCAGTATCACGTAGAAGCGCGATGTACTTTTCTTCAAATCCTGCTCCTTCTTCCAACGCTTTTGCATAAATACTAAGCGAGAACAAGTAGCCGAATGTATATGGGAAATTGTAGAACGGAACACTCGTAATATAAAAATGTAGTTTCGATGCCCAAAAATGTGGGTGAACCGTATCGAGTGCATCCCCGTATGCTTCACGTTGTGCTTCTTCCATTAACTCATTTAATCTTGTTGCTGACACAATTCCTTTTTCACGTTCTTTATAAAAACGAGTTTCAAATAAGAATCGTGAATGAATATTCATGAAAAATGCAACACTCCGCTGTATTTTATCTTCTAATAGTGCAATTTTTTCTTCTTTTGTTTCTGCTGCTTTAACAGCTGCATCTGCAACAATCATCTCCGCAAATGTAGATGCTGTTTCCGCCACTCCCATCGCATAGCGACGGTTCATCCAATGGACTGGACGCAGGGCATACGAATGGAACGCATGGCCAAGTTCATGTGCAAGTGTCGCTACGTTTGACATAGAGCCGCTATACGTCATAAAGATACGTGACTGCTCTGACATCGGCATTCCGGTACAGAACCCGCCTGGACGTTTGTTTGGACGATCCTCTGCCTCAATCCAATTTTCTTCGAATGCTCTACGTGAAAATGATTCTAATTGTGGACCAAACTCACCGAAATGCTTTAAGATAAATTCTGCACCTTCTTGGTAAGACAGTTCCTTCGTCGATTCTGTTACAGGAGCGTCGAGATCATACCAATTCATCTTTTCAGTTCCTAGTATGTCGGCTTTTGCATGTAAATAATCTACAAATGGTGCTTTGTTAGCCCCGATTGCTCCCCACATTGCGTCAAGCGTTTCTTCGCTCATACGATTTGTTTGTAAAGGCTCTTGAAGGACCGAATCCCAGCCACGTTTTTTATAGACAGCTAATCTAAATCCAGCTAGATGGTTTAATGTAGCTGCAAAAAAGTCCTCTTTTTCTTCCCAAGCATTTTCAAGTGCCTCGAATGACCGTTTTCGAACAGAAGCATCTGCACTTGAACTCAAATTGGCTGCCTGCCCCACCGATAATACTTTTTCTTCACCATCTATACTGATGGTAATCTTAGTATCGCCAACAAGTTGGTCATAAAGCTTTCCCCATCCATGATAACCATCAACGCTAAGTGCAGTGACTAAGCTTTCTTCTTCTTCTGAAAGCTTTAAAGCCACCTCTTCTCTCCACTCTGTTAATATAAATGAAAACTCTTTTAATTCCTGGGATTCCATAAGACTATCCCATACCCCATCTTCTGTCTTCGATAGGGTTTGTTGAATTTTCAGCATAGCTGTTGAGAACCGTGCACTTAACGAGCTAGTTTCACCTTGTAATAATAATGCTTTTTTATCAGTTGTATCAGCTGCAAGATAGCATCCAATGACTGCACCTGCTTGAGATAAATTCAGTGCTACGTTTTTAATAGAATCGATTACGTTTATAATGTCAGATGCTGCTTCCACAGATGTCGGAATATTGAAGTCAACTGCTGCTTTTTCTAGTGAATCAAGTTTTTCATCTACACCATCTAGATGTGTTCTAAGCTCTTCTGAATTACTTCCACCTTTAAAGAATACATCTAAATCCCATACTTCAGAATACTTTACCGTGGTCATTCAATTTCCTCCTTGGGCGTTTTCAATTTTCTAAATATGCTTTTCCATTATAACATGAAATTTCGAGAATCGAAAAAAATCCATCATTGTGACAGAAGTTTCATAATTATGATGAGCAGAGTCATGATTTCAAATGTATACTGATGAATTAGGAGGATTTTAACATGTTGCGAATATTTTTGATGACAACTTCACTCTTTATCACGATTTTTGTTTATATTACTTCACTCATCAACCCTATCAATAATCATACTGCAACTGAAATTATGAATCGGTTACCTATTCTATTTACACCTGCCAGTTATGTCTTACTGATTTGGGTTCTCATCTATATAGGTCTTTGTGGATGGCTTTATAATTTTTGGCGCACGCAAACTAGTCATAGTCAATCAGTCCTAACCACAAGAGCGATTTTATTCATTTTTATTACATTACTTAATATAGTGATGCTATATTCTTGGCATTATGAATTATTCACCTTAGAATTTGTTGTGATATTAATTCTTCTGTTATTGACAATTGCTCTATATTTTACGTATCCCAAAAGAGAGAACCGCTTATGGGATCGTGTTCCGATATCTTTACTTTTAGGGTGGGGTATCCTATCCATGATAGAACTAACCAATTATCTCCTGAGGCTTCACGAATGGGGCGGTTGGGGACTAAGTCATTCACTTTGGACTGTCTTCTTTTTGACCATAGCAACAGCAATTGCTCTCCACTTTATATATCATTACCATGATATTACATTTAACGCAGTATTCATCTGGTTTTTTGTTGGGATTGCAGTAAAAAATGGATGGGACGAACTATTTGTTACGACAGCTGCTCTTTTCTTATCCGCTGTCATTAGCGCTAGCTTTTATTTTATAAAACCTTCTGAAAAATAAAAATCGCCTATGCATCCATTTTGGAAGCATAGGCGATTTTTTATATGCGCTTTAATAATCTAGGTGCTGTTGTGAATAGTAATACGGCAACAATTGCACAAATAATTATGGAAGGAATCATATAGCTACCGTTATATATTAGCGAATAAAGCCATGCTGGTTGCCCTTCAGGCGCGAATTCACCAAAAAAGACAATCCCGCCGAGATAATGTATTAAGTAACGAAGCAGTCCGCCAATTACTGTTCCTATAATAATGGCTAACGCCATACCACCTTTGTTCTTTTTCGCAACATTTCTGATTAACCAAATACTTGTAATTGCTGCTAATCCAACGAGGGTATAGGCTAACGTATAATCAAGCAGCGCTTGTGCCCAGTGAAACACTTTACCACCAGTTATTAGTTGTAATAATCCGCTTATAAAACCAGTTAACATACCGCCAGCTAGTCCCCATCTAAATGCCATGAGAATAATCGGCAACATTGAAAGCGTAACTGATCCACCTTGTGGCATAACAAATACTGTTAACTGATCAAGTACAAAAGAAAGCGCCCCTAAAATAGCAATTTCCAATAATAATTGTAATCTACCTCTGTTCAAAATAATCCTCTCCCTACTAGTTGTCGCAAGGATGTCGAAGTGAAATAAAAAAAGACATCCCGGATAGAACGGGACATCTCTATGTAAGAAAGAAGTACGGCACGCACTTCTTCCATTAAGGTCTGTTTCCATCCACATCCCTACGCAAGAATAATCTTACAGGTTCGAAGGGTCAAAACGTTTGTCTTATCTCAGCCGAAAAGGCTCCCCTTGTGGTTTAACTTATTAAGTTTTCCTTATCAATTGTATAATAGATGCTATTTTATAGCAAGCTGACCCTATACGTTCAAGGAGGGCTTCGGGTGACAAATCAAAAACTAGTAGGTTCCTTATGTTACTTTAGTGTATTCTTTTTTCCTTTATTGCTGCCGTTTGTCATCTATTTGGTTACGGATGAACAGGAAATTAAAACTCACGCAAAACGTGCATTCATTTCACATATGATTCCTGTTATTCTTTTAATTGCAGGTGTTATCATTTTTTCTCTTTCTATATTTTCCTTTGAGAACAGAGTCACTAGCATTCTAAGCGGAAGCTTTGATTTTTGGAGTCTGGCCCCATTTGTTTTCACCTTAATTTATTCAGCATTATTTTTAGTTGTTATCGTGTGGAATGTTTTCCACGGTGTCAAATTGTTAAAATGAATAGTCGTCTCCCCTATACCTCCTGCATATATTGATATTATGTGTAGGCTTTTTTATACCGTTTTTTATGCTATAGTGTAGGATGGAAATATAGGTAAGCAAGAGAGGATTGTATAATACATGATTGCTAAAACAGAACAAGATTTTACAGGCTTAAAAAAAATCGGAAAAATCGTTGCTGAAATTAGAGATACAATGAAAGATGCAGCCGTTCCCGGCATGACAACGAAGGAATTAGACGAAATCGGCGGACGTCTTTTTAAAGAAAAAGGTGCTGCTTCTGCCCCTATAGCTGAATATGACTTTCCAGGATACACTTGCATTAGTGTCGATAATGAAGTGGCACACGGAATCCCAGGATCACGTGTTATTAAAGATGGAGATATTGTAAATATAGATGTTTCAGGATCTCTAGGTGGATACTTTGCAGATACAGGTATTTCCTTTGTCGTGGGGACACCTGATGAAAGAAAACAAAAGTTATGTGATGTGGCGAAAGAGGCATTCGATCGTGCAATGTTACGCGTAAAAGCGGGCTCTAGTTTAAGCGGCATCGGGAAAGCTGTCGAACGTGAAGCAAAAAGAAATGGCTTAGCTGTTATTCGTAATTTAACTGGCCACGGGATTGGAAAATCGCTACACGAAGAACCGCAACATATTCTAAACTACTACGATGCTTGGGATAAAACATTACTAAAAGAAGGAATGGTTTTAGCTGTTGAACCGTTCATCTCAGAAAAAGCGGAAAACATTGTTGAATTAGGCGATGGATGGACATTTGTAACGCCTGACAATTCACTTGTTGCACAAATTGAACATACAATTATTGTGACAAAAGACAAACCGATTATTCTGACTCAAATTTAATTATAAAAAGTTGTCGATAAAAATCCGAGGATTTCATCGACAACTTTTTTATTTCTTTTTATATACCGGTCTTTTAGGAATTGAAGACATTTCCTGAAGTCTTCCATTCCGCCAGATCTTTTCTACTGGGCGGATTCCTCTCGTCAACTTGCGGTAATCTCGCTCTTCGGCAGGTGTCAATAAGGAAAGCACTTCCCCGTCAGCACCCGCGCGTCCAGTTCTCCCAGAACGATGTACGTACTGCTCAACTGTATGCGGCGTATCGACATGGATAACATGTGTAAGACCTTCAATATCCAATCCACGTGCTGCCAGGTCCGTTGCGATTAAAATCGAAGCTTCTCCCTTACGAAAACTTTCAAGCGCAATTTGACGATCATTTGAACGCATATTGGAATGAAGAACGACGATCGGTGCTTTATCATAATTTAACTTCATATCTTTCACTCGGGCTTGATCAATATGATTTACGAAAGCAAGAGCTTGCAGGCCTTTTAAGTGAGATAACCCTCTCAATAGATCCGTTTTATCTCGAACGGTCGTGTTAATGTATGAGTGAGTAATTGTCCCCAGTTTCGGCATATGTTCCGCTTCAAGATGAATACGCAGCGGTTCGTTCATAAACTCGCTTGCAACCCGTTCAATTTCATCTGTAATCGTTGCTGATACAACAACCACTTGACGGTCAGGATTTGCACCATTAATCATATTTTTAATGATGACGCGATGTTCGCGTGATAATAGTAAATCGCCTTCATCAAGTACGATATGTTTAACTTCAAATATCTTAAGCTTTTTTGATTTAATAAGTTCAGCAAGTCTACCCGGTGTCCCGACGACAATTGTGGGTTTCTTTTTTAATCGATCAATTTGGCGTTTCGTATTAGCACCGCCAATTAAAGGAGCTACAGTTATATTACTTCCAACGATCCACTCTCGAATAACATCAGTTATTTGAATGGCTAATTCCTGTGAAGGCGCTATAATGAGTCCCTGAGTTTGTTGTTTGCTGCCATCTACTAAATGTAAAAGAGGTATCGTGAAGGCAAGCGTTTTTCCAGTCCCAGTTGGAGATTGGGCAACGATATCCTTACCTGCTAGAATTTCTGGTATCATTTTTATTTGAATTGGCATTTCATTTTTAAACTTCCATTTATCTTTAAATATATCGTCCATTTTTTCTACGAAAGACATCTTTATCCCTACTTTCAGTCTGTTCTCTCAAGTGTATCACAGCTTATTACCATCATTAAACTTTCCAACAAAAAAACATTCAGAAGTTGCGTACGCACACCTCTGAATGCATCATTATTTCAATCGATAACCACAAGTCGTAATTGCTGCTTCTGCAAGGACAAGTAGCGAATCGATACATCCTTCAAGCTTAAGTTCTTTCCGCACGATTGACAATTCTGTACAGCCAAGAATGAGTACATCGCAACCGACTTCCTTCATCGCATGACTGATTGCCGCCCACTTATCAGGATCGGCAGGATTCCCCGCTTTTACATCCTCATAAATAAGTGACATAACGAGTGATTGGACATGAGGATCTGGCAAAACAGGTGTCAACCCATATCTTTCACACGCATCCTGATAAACGCCAGAGGAAATTGTCCCTGTCGTCGCTAGAATCCCTACTCGTTTTGCTTGAATCTGTTTTGCACGTGCAACTGTTTCATCGATCATATTAATAATAGGCAGTTCCGATTCCTTTTGAATTTGATCGTAAAATGTATGCGCAGTGTTGCATGGCATAATGATTACTTCAGCTTCAGCAACACGAAGTCGATTCGCATCTGAAATTATATAGGGAACCGGATCATCTGTGCTCTCCCCTAATATAAATGCGGTTCGGTCAGGAATTGTTGTATTATTGGTAATCACCATATTGATATGTTCTTGGTCTGTATCAGCATCCGTAAGACGGACAAGCATTTCACCAATATACATTGTCGCCAATGGACCCACGCCGCCAAGAATTCCCAACGTTTTCTTTTTCATATCCTCTTCAAAACCTTTACTATATGATGTCACCGACAGTTATCTTCGACTTATTTTCTTCCGTAAGTTTTGGACTTTCGGAACTAATGACACGACCACATTGTACATAAATGGTTTATAGACCTTATTAATCTCACCTATGTACTGCGCTGGTTCATCTTTATCGCAAAAACTCTTTTTGAACATGTATAATCCATCATTATTTGATAGTTCAAAAACACCACCAAAGTCGTATTGCTCAGCGCCTGTCTCTATTCCCCATTTAATCATTTCGTAATTCATAAGATGGTTCGGATTTAAGTTCCGTTTTACATTCGTACTTCCTGCATAGAGGAAATATAATTTTCCGTAATAATTAATCGTCAAGCCAGCTGCTAATATATCATCCTCATGTGTTGCAATATAGATTCTGCAATCTTCCCCAAAGGAATCACGAATCTGCTTAAAGTATTCAACTGACCTCGTTGAAATTTTGTTCCGCTCAGCCATTGTCATATAAGCATCATGTAGGATTTCAATATCTTCATCACTCCTAGAGTAACGAACTTCGACACCTTTTTTAGCTGAACCACGAATTGAACTTCGGCATCTTTTAGAAAACTTCATCATGATTGAATCTTCATCATGATCCTCCAAATAAAGAATCATGTTTAATCTTGGTTGTATTAACTTGTCTTGATCATCATCTTTGGATATTAACTTGAAACCACTATTTTGATATAGATTGTACAAGTCATCTGAATAATTCACTTCCGGATCAAACTTCAGCATGATTGCCTTATTTTTCTTAGCAACAACCTCTACTTCTTTTATCAATTCTTGCACTAGGTTAATATCTGAAATGTCACATACTGGTCCTCTCGGAGCATATAAAACGGAAAATCCACCTGGTAATCGTTTTATTAGTATAGAAAGTGCAGCGACAATTTCACCATTTTCCTCCAGATAAACATGTTCGTTCCCCCAATCATCCTTTACCTCAGACCAAAGTCGATCCTGAGTTACAGAGCGAAATGTTGAATTTCGAACAAAATCATCATATCTTTTCACGTCTTGCTTATTCGATTTATCAAGCAAAGCCATTTCATTAAACCCTCCATTTTCTCGAACGCAATACCATTCGAGACATTACCTTACTCTTTCACCTTAAAATACTTTTCAAAGCGACCATAATAATCTTTATAAAACGAATTTAATTTAAATCGGCGAATGAGTCCTAAATCTTTTGGATAATAAAGTGTACTCGATGATTCACCTTTTTCGAATCGATCCACCACTTGTTCTTTCAATTCCTCATCCATCGTATATTTAATCAAAAGATCTTTGGGAACGGTGTGCCATAGATGGTTATTCGTACCGTATTCAGTCGATGCTGGACGGTCATAAACGCGGTCTTCTACAAGGTATTTTGCCATATTATATCCATTTGCTGTTACGAAGTAGCTACTTCTTCCTTGACGAATATTCAATTCGAAGATTTTATATTTTCCGTCTCGACGATCGTATTTTAAATCGATGTTCGCGTAGCCTCTAAAGCCAATTTCTTCAAGAAACTTTTTATACTTTGCATATATTTCTACGTTTTCTTCGCCAATAATCCCGACATAATTCCCGATAAGAATCGGTGTGTAATCTTCAAGAATCACCCGTCCTAAACACATCATTCGAACTTTTCCATGCTGGTCGACATACGCATTTAACACACGCATCACCGTATCATTTCCAGGTATGTAATCTTGAATAATCAGTGAGTCTTCATATGCAGATGAATAGATAGCTTTAATCGTTTTCTGAAAGGATTCATTATCATGAAGAACATATGCTTTTTTCTTTCCTTCAAACTGTGCATTGAAATACGTCATACTGTCCGACGGCTTAACGACGATTGGAAACTCAAAAGGAAGCGTCATTTCAGGATCCATACCTTTTTTGAAAATTAGCGTATCTGGATAATCCAGTCCATACTCCTCGCAAATCTCATAAAATCGTTCTTTATAAACGACTTGATCCATTAACGCCTCGCTAATGAATGGCAAAATATAATGTGGTTCAAGTTCTGCTTTGTGTCGAATGGCAAGTTCAGCATAATTTTCGTTACTCGCAATCACAAGTAACTTTTCCGCACGACTTTCAAGTTCTTTATATAAATCAAGCATACTTTCAATAAAGTATGTAGGTTCGTCCAACTTTTCGTAAATCTTTTTTTCAACAATCTTGCTGTGCATCGTTGGCAATATATGCCCTTTCGTTACAACAATGCTCTTAATACCGTATTGTTCATGGAATGCTCTTGCCATGCCATACGCATTATCATCTGATCCCAGTATCACGGGTAGAAAATCTTTTTTTCCCATCATTAACGCCTCATTTCTTTAGGAGGAACTCTTCAAAAGGTTATCCCAAAAACGAAATTTAAATAGTTTTTTTGCATTATCATACGAATGCATACATGTTTAAATTTACGTGATAAAACAAGCTCTGTCAATTTTTCAAGCGATTTCCGACCATTTCTTCATAAACACTATTAGTTATTCAGGTAGTCATTTAAAAGGATAATTAATCCAGTTTAATCTCTGGTGAAGTGGGGAAAATAAAGAACAATACATGCATTGCAACTCGAATGGAGGTTTATTAGATGGATCCATCAAATAAAAAGAAGAACGAGAACGTTGAAATGGGTACTGATTGGGCTAAAAATGCGGAAGATGCTGCAAAAAAAGCAGAGGCTCAAGTTTCAAAATTAAAAGAAGAAGCACAACAACAACTAAGGGGTAGTAAAAGTGCTTACAATAACCCGACTGATAATAAATAAAAATGACTATCCAGTACTCATAGCGAGTACTGGATTATTTTATGTTTTATTCTCTATTCCGGCAGAGCTATTTTTGATAAGATCCTCAAAAATATGCCTTAATGTCAAAACCAGTTTTGACTAGTGATTCAGGGTTGTTTTTTGAACGAAGTGCNTTTCCGGCAGAGCTATTTTTGATAAGATCCTCAAAAATATGCCTTAATGTCAAAACCAGTTTTGACTAGTGATTCAGGGTTGTTTTTTGAACGAAGTGCGCGTTCAAAAACCTTTATCAAATTGTGCTTTTGAAAATCCACGTCCGAGAATTTCAGATGCATTAACAAAAATAACAAATGAATCTGGTTCCACTTCTTGTAGTAGTTTTTTAAAATAGATGGCCTCTGATTGTTCCACTACACATAATATCATTGTTCTTTCTTCATTAGAATAACCACCGAGTGTCTTCACTTTTGTGAGGCCACGGTTAATTTCGTTCTGAATAATCGATTGGATTTTTTCCTCTTTATCAGTAATAATGAGAATCAATTTTGTCGGCGACGTTTGCAGTTGAACAAAATCGATGACCTTACTCGTTACATAAATTGACATTAACGCATATAATGCCAACTCAAAATTAAAAACAAATGCAGATGTCACAACAACTAATCCGTCCACTAGCAATTGAGAAAAACCACTCGATAACCCTGTAAACTTCTTCAATACTTGAGCTATTAAAGCTGTTCCGCCTGTAGAACCGTTTCCACGATAAACAATTCCAAGTCCAACGCCCAACATAATCCCACCATATATCGCGCTCAGTAAGGGATTATCTACGGAAAGATTCATATCTGTTGTTAGCCATGTTGTAAATGGTACAAATAATGTTCCAACGAGCGTTTTCGTACTAAACTCCCTGCCGATGAAGATTATTCCGATGATCAATAATGGAATATTAATGAGCCACTGCACGTATGCAGGATTAAATTGAAATAATTCATATAGAATCGTACTGATTCCTGAAACGCCACCTGCTGCCAATCGTGAAGGCAATAGAAATATATTAAACGCTAACCCGACCAATGCTGCGCCGAAAATAATTTGTATATACTCAAATGCTACTGAATTTTTAAATGTACGCAAATGCTACTTACTCCTTTCATACCCAACTTCCCTATTCTAACAAAAATCTTGTGGTTCGTCTGTAGAATATTTGAGCGCATAAAAAAAAACATTGCTGCAGCATAACCCTCTACGGTTACTACCTGCAACAATGTTTACTTAAGTAGATTTAGAAATCCTCTTCACTAACAGAGATGACGGTCCAACTATCCGAGTTAAACAAGTCATCGCTCTTCACACGCTCACCATGACCCAATATCACTTCATCTCCCATTATAGCAACGACCATCGCTTTAATGCCGTTGTCTAGATTCAGGTAGATGTCACCGACTGATGGCATAATAGATATCTCTTCCACTGCTTTTTCTTGTAAGGCCCGATCTTTTTCAGCTTGTTCTTCTGTAACCAGCGTTGGATCTAAGTAATCAATTTCTCGACTACCAGGCACCACACTAGGATCTAGTACTAAATACTCTTTTGGTTTCACAGTATTATAAAGTGTTGTATACACTTTATCACCAATCAATTCGCTAACTTTCTCAAACTCATTTAACGTGTAATGATCTAATTGGCCCGGATCAGGATGAGTGATTAGGATATAACCATCAACCTTTGCTGGCTTATCTTTGAGTAGTGTATAACGAACACCTTGAAAAATAAGCGAATCTAAATGTTTGGGCCGATGTAAAGTAATTTCATCAGCTCTACACGAAACTTGTTCCATATCTTTAATTCGAAACAGCTTTATGGACAATTTTGATAAAGGGCGTACGGAATAAACTTTGTGTAATTCATTTTTATAATAAACAAATTGACCCTTTCGTACTTGCAATAAATTCATACATAACCCCTCCAATACTACTACCGTTGCTCTCATATTATAAGATACCCACTGAAAAGTCCAAGATGATTCATCTATTTGTCCAAAATTGAGCCTATGTAAGCATTACCTTTATTTGACGTAATTTAAACCACCTTATGAGGAATATTGAAACACACACATTATTTTTCATCAATTATGGTCAGTTAGTACAAGTCCTAAGGTACGAACTACATATAGTAAGTATGTTCGAACAAATAATTAAACCAAATTGGAGGTGATAGTAATGGAACAAAGAAAAGCATTTTCAAATATGCAAACGGCTATGACTTTAGGTGATACAAACGCCAATGCCTTAGGTGGACTAGTTATCATTTCTAGTTTATTAACGGAACTCGCACTTACGGATATCCTTTTTGCTGAAGCCGACAAGATAAGAGCAGCAGCTGATTTAAACAATGCAACTGCTCCTCAATTGGCTGAAGTTGATAATTCCGTGGCTAGAGTATTAGACCAAGTTTGTTGCATTGAAAGACGAGTCATTGAAAAAATCGATCGAGGCATCGAAATTAGAAATGGCGTAGCAAGACCACCGATGTAATCTGAACAGACGTGTTAGCCGTTGATTATCATGCGTCTTTTATGGCCAAGCATTCGCTCCTATTTTCAGTTCAATTAAAAGAACAAATTCAGGTGAAGAAAAATCATCATATTTCTTCACCTGCATTATGTTTGTGATTGATGAAACCATGCATTCCATACGCTATGTCATTACACCTACCCCCACACAACTCTCGTACATATACTAGAAATACGTTTACAAAAATAGAAGGGAGGAGAATGAATGGACGACTGTAACTATTGCAATGAATGTGATTCTTGTAAGGGTCCAAGTGGGCCAAGAGGATTCAGAGGCCCGAGAGGCTATGAAGGCCCTACAGGATACGAAGGAAAACAAGGAATACCGGGACCGAAAGGCGATCAAGGTAAGCGAGGACCTCAAGGTATTACTGGAGACACAGGAGATAAAGGCGAACAAGGACCGATTGGCATGAAAGGCGAAAAGGGTGAACAAGGACCAAGAGGAGAACGTGGTCCAAAAGGGACTTTTTCTTCATCATTTGGCTACGCTTTCAATCAAACCGGAAGCGCCAAATCAGGTATTGTCAAATTTTCCGATGCGGGTCCTTTATGTGACGTCAAAGTTACCAATAAGGGTTTAAAAGTTTCTAATCATGGCGTTTATCAAATTGACTATAAAGTAGTCCTCGTAACGAAAGCAGGACCTCATAAGCCTTCTTCTTTTCAAATTATGATTAATGAACTGTATGATTTCCCATATTCAATCACCGAATCACTGACTTCCACAACTGTGAGTTCAACGCAGCTAGTCAAATTGAATGAAGGCGATATTGTCATGCTTCTTGCCAATTTACAAGAGGATTCCCACTATAAATTAGCGACCTTACAAGTCTTACAAATAGGTTGAAAACCTGGTCTAAATCGGGAATATCATACAGTACGCAAAGTGAAAAGGTTTAGAAATGATTTCTAAACCTTTTTTCACGTCTATTATTTTCCAGTAATTTTCTATAAATTGTGTGCCCACCTCGCTTGAATGCGGGGACAAGAAGGACAGCTGCCATCACTTTTTTCGAGCTAGATTGTTCATCTTCCAAAGGTTCCATGGATACTCGTTGGGTGGTTGTGATTCGACTCGAATGGTTTCCTTTGTCGTTGGATGTGGAAATTCAAGAACATTTGCCCATAATGCAATTTGCTGCCCGGGACGATTTACATGTTGTCCGTATTTTTGATCACCGTATAAGGGGCAGCCAGTTTCGGAAAGTTGAACACGAATTTGGTGTGAGCGCCCTGTATGTAAACGCACTGACAACAAGCTAAGTTGTTCGGCGCTACCAAGCATTTCATAATCAAGCACAGCCTTTTTAGCATTCGCTCTCGAAGCTGATACAGCATACACTTTGTTTTTCTGTGTATCTTTATATAGATAATGTTCTAGCTGTGCTTGTTTTTTTTTCGGAACCCCTCTTACAACTGCTAAATATTTGCGGTCTAGTTCATTTTTACGAATGACATCTGATAACCGCGAGGCTGCTTTCGATGTCTTTGCAAATACCATCACGCCGCCCACAGGACGATCTAATCGATGAACAAGCCCCAGATACACATTTCCAGGTTTATTGTAACGAACTTTTAAATCTTCTTTTAATAGTGTGAGTAAATCTTTATCACCACTGTCATCCCCTTGCACAGGAATATTTACTGGTTTTTCGACCACAAGTAAATGATTGTCTTCATATAAAATCGGGATTTTCATAGCCAAGTGACTCCTTCAATAACAAATATTCATACCACTCTCATTGTACGTCATCCACATGAAAGATGAGAACAATAACGATATAATTCTTAAAAAAACAGAAAAACACCCATTTTAGAAACAATCGAACGCTGCTCCAAAATGGGTGTTTCATATTTAAATATAAGCCCGATGAACCTTCTTTCCGCCATAGGAAAAGATGACCTTCCTTCTATTAACAGTTGTTTCGATGTGTACAATCCGCCCCCAAATTTGGTAAATATACGGAAGGACGTTTTCCAAATAACTAATGTCTAATTCTGTATCCTCATAACGATGTTCCAAGTAAAGTTCCCCGTTGCGTAAATAATCACCGTCTTCGACAACAATATAGGGGAACCCCCCATTCACTCGCATTTTGACCAGTTGATCTCTAACACTTTCATATTCCTTACTTGTTATTTGATAATTCTTCCCTTTTTTCTCAAACAAATATAAATCTTCTTGTTGAACAAGTTCCTTTGTTAAATAGTTACGGATAAATGAAATATCTGATTCGACCTCTCGTACTTCAAATATCTTATCTCGACCCATATTTGGTTTAGCACCATATTTCATCATTTCTTCCGTAGGATGATTATAACGTTTTTCAATGTCTTCAAATATTTTCAGTCCCAAATAATACGGATTAATGCCTGTTTTGGATGGTTGGACAACATCCGCATTCAATTTCGCGAATTCAATCGATTCGTCCGAGGTCAATTCCATCTCTCTAAGGATTCTTTGGTGCCAAAAAGATGCCCACCCCTCATTCATAATCTTTGTTTCAAGTTGCGGCCAAAAATAGAGCATCTCTTCACGCATCATCGTTAAAATATCACGTTGCCAATCCTCTAGTTCACGACTATTTTGTTCAATGAATAATAATATATCTTTTTCAGGTTTAGGCGGAAGTTTTCTTTTTGGCACATCCTTTATTTCTGGTTCTTCCGCTCCGTTTTCGTCTAGCCCCCATAAATCATCGTAAGGCCCTTTACGGCTGCCTTTCTTCTTTTCAGCCTGGTCACTTAATTCTTCAGCTACTAAGTCCCGCTGAATCATCGAAGGATCCACATGTTCTTGAATCGCTAATACAGCATCTAGAAAGCTCTCAACTTCATATTTCCCATGTATCACTTCGTACCTTGCGATGCGCTCAGCCGTGGCTGTCATGCTCTCTACCATGTCCGACCTTGTATTTGAAAAACGCACATTATTTTTAAAGAAATCACAGTGCGCCAAAACATGCGCGATGATTAACTTATTTTGTATCAAGCTATTCGTGTCCAACAAAAATGCATAACACGGGTTCGAATTAATGACAAGTTCGTAGATTTGACTTAACCCAAGATCATAATGCAATTTCATTTTATGAAACTGTTTCCCAAAACTCCAGTGTGTAAATCGTGTGGGCATACCGTATGCACCAAAAGTATATATGATATGTGCAGGGCAAATTTCATAACGCATTGGGTAAAAATCGAGACCGAAATCAGTCGCTATCTCCGTGATTTCATCGATTGCATAATGCAGCGATTTTAACTCCATTAATCGAATCCTTCCGATTTTTTTTGGAAAAAGCTCTTCAATGCATGATAGACATCTCGATTTTCCTTTAATACATAATGCCGAAATTTTGGATTTTCAATTTTCTTATACGTATTCATCAGTGTTGAATATCGACTATAGGCATTCACTTCGCCGTAGCCAAACATATTAGACACATCCATTAATTGCCCGACAAGATCAATACAAAGATTATTATCGGATGACATATTTTCACCATCTGAAAAATGAAAAGGATAGATATTATAATGGGCTGGATTGTACTTTTCTTCAATGAGTTCTAATGCCGTTAAATAAGCGGATGAACACCGCGTACCGCCGCTTTCACCCTTTGTAAAAAAATGGTCCTCCGATACAACTTTTGCTTCTGTATGATGGGCAATAAATTCGATTTCGACGGTTTCGTATTTGGTACGTAAAAATCGAGTCATCCAGAAAAAGAAACTTCTCGCAATATATTTTTGAAAAGTACCCATAGATCCACTTGTATCCATCATCGCTAGAACAACTGCTTGAGATTCCGGATTCTCTACCACATTCCACGTTTTAAAGCGTAAATCTTCATTATGAATAGGCGATATTTCAGCTTTACCTTTAATCGCATTTCGCTTTATGGCAGTTAATATCGTTCGCTTTTTATCAATATTTCCAATAAGACCTTTTCTTCTAATATCATTAAACTCAATATCCTCAGAATCAATTTCTGTTTGTTCTTTCTCTTCTAAATCTGGAAGTTCTAACTCTTTAAAAAGGACTTCTTCAACATCTTTCATGGAGATTTCGGTTTCGTAATAGTCTTGGCCTGGTTGATCTCCTGCCTGTTTTCCTTGCCCCGCTCCATCTGCGGACTTCCCACCATCACTCGCTACAACATCACCAACTTGACTGTCCCCATCTCCTTGACCTATATGTTTGGACTTGTCGTTATCGTAACGAATTTTATATTCATCTAATGATCGAATTGGGATTTTAATAATTTCTTGCCCATTTGATAAGATAATACTCTCTTCACTGATTAAATCTGGTAAATTATTATTAATCGCTTCTTTCACTTTTTCCATATGACGGTCTTGGTCTTGATAACCTTTCCGATGAAGAGACCAATTTTCCTGTGAGACAATAAAAAGATCATTTTCTTTCTTGTTCATTTTATCCTCACCTACTGTCCTTTAAAAGTTTATGACCCACACTTTCTTCATCATATGCAAGTACAAACAAGTAATTTCCTAGATGAAAAAACAAGACTACACAAAATAAATAGTCTTGTTTTCTAAAAGAGGACTTATCGGTTTAGCAAACTGCCCACGTAGCGTAGTAATTCATTTGCTGAAATGGAGTTATACCCATATTCATCGATGAGACTTGCAACAACTTCGTTAATCTTTTTCAATTGCGATTCATCTGGCGTTTGCGAAGATGTTGTAATCTTAACAATATCCTTCAAATCCGAAAATAGTTTCTTTTCAACCGCTTCACGTAAACGTGCATGTGAGTTGTAGTCAAATCGATTTCCTTTTCTTGCATAGGCTGAAATTCGTATGAGTATTTCTTCTCTAAATGCTTTTTTCGCATTTTCAGACACACCTATTTGTTCTTCAATCGAACGCATCAATTTTTCGTCTGGATTCATTTCTTCTCCAGTGAGCAAGTCCCTCATTTTATTTCTATTGCAATAGGCTTCTACATTATCAAGATAATTATCAACTAATGTTTTAGCAGACTCCTCATATGAGTAGACGAACGCCTTCTGGACTTCTTTCTTTGCAATATCATCATATTCTCGTCTTGCAATACCGATGAAATTTAAATACCTTTCACGGTCTTCATTGGAAATCGAAGCATGTTGGTCGAGTCCATCTTTCAAAGAGCGAAGTACATCGAGCGCATTAATCGCTGGGACTTCCTTTTGTATTATTGCTGATGAGATTCGGTTGATCACATAGCGTGGGTCGATTCCGCCCATTCCCTCATCTGGAAATTCATTTTTCAAGTCTTCCACATTTACCCGGTTAAACCCTTCTACATTTTCTCCGTCATAAAGACGCATTTTTTTAACAAGGTCGACGCCTTGTTTTTTGGAATCTTTTAGCCTTGTTAAAATTGAAAATATAGCCGCAACCCGTAAAGCGTGCGGAGCAATATGGATATGCTCCATCTCACTATCGCTAATCATTTTTTGATAAATCCGTTCTTCTTGGTGTACTTTTAAATTATACGGAATTGGCATCACAATAATTCTTGAATGGAGTGCCTCGTTTTTCTTATTCGAAATAAACGAACGATATTCCGTCTCATTCGTATGCGCGACAATGAGCTCATCAGCACTGATCAAAGCGAATCTTCCTGCCTTGAAATTTCCTTCTTGCGTCAATGATAATAAAAGCCAGAGAAACTTTTCGTCCAACTTTAACATTTCTTGAAACTCCATGATTCCGCGGTTCGCTTTGTTTAGTTCACCATCGAAACGGTAGGCACGTGGATCAGATTCTGAACCAAATTCAGCAATTGTTGAAAAGTCAATACTGCCTGTCAAGTCTGCGATATCTTGAGATTTCGGGTCGGAAGGTGTATAGGTTCCAATGCCGACTCGTTTATCCTCTGCGAAAAAGATTCGTTTCACAACTACGTTTTCAATTTGCCCGTCGTACTCCTGTTCCAGCCGCATGGCATTCAGTGGCGACAAACTTCCTTCGATTCGAATCCCGTACTCCTCATAAAAGTCATCACGTAAATGATTTGGGATTAAATGAAGTGGATCCTCGTGCATCGGGCAGCCTTTAATCGCATAGACAGCGCCCTCATCTGTTTTAGAATATTCCTCAAGTCCACGTTTTAGCATCGTGACAATTGTTGATTTACCACCGCTGACAGGCCCCATTAATAACAAGATTCGTTTTCGTACATCAAGTCTTTTGGCAGCGGGATGGAAGTATTCTTCTACCAGTCGTTGAATGGATTCCTCTAGACCGAAGATTTCTTCCCCGAAAAAGTTGTATAGTTTACTGCCATCATTTTCAGTCACCCCAGCGCTTTTGATCATATTGTATACACGTGAATGTGCAGTTTGGGCGACTTCTTTTCGTTCCTTCAATAGGTTTAAATACTCTTCAAATGTGCCCTCCCATTGAAGTCTGTCTTCTTCTTCTCTGAAATTCCTTACTTTGTTTAATATACCCATTCTATCCCCTCCATTTAGGGTATGGTTTATACCATAGTATGCAGAGGGGATTTTTATAATTCACAAGTCTTTTACATCTGAACGGTAAAAACACTGATTAGGTTAAACATTGAACCTAAATCAGTGTTTTTTTGTTACCTGACTACAATCGTCATTTTCACCTTACAGGATTGATAGATGCTTTGCCTGTGAGCACAGCAACCAGGTTTTCGGCAGCTCGCATCGCCATCGCTTCTTCCGTTTTTTCTGTGGCTGAACCGATATGCGGGACAGTCACGACATTTGGAAACCCGAGTAGTGGATTGTCAGACTGAACTGGCTCTATTTCGAATACATCTAAACCAGCACCGTAAATTTCTTTATTTTCGATTGCGCGTATAAGTGCTTGTTCATCGACAACTTGTCCACGAGCTACATTAATAAAGATAGCCGTCTCTTTCATTAACTTAAATTCCTTTTCCCCGATTAAATGGTGAGTTTCCTTTGTTAATGGAGTCATCAATAATACATAATCCGCTTTCATAAGTAGTGCTTCCAAACTGCAATACTCCGCGTCGTATTTCTTTTCTGCTTCACTATTTCGGTGACGATTATGATATAGAATGTCCATATCGAAGCCGAATTTCGCACGTTTGGCTATTGCTTCCCCAATCCTGCCCATGCCAATGATGCCTAACGTAGTTCCCTGTATGTCTTTTCCATAGAAATCAACATAATCAGTTGCCGTTTCCCAATTTCCTTCCTTAACAAAACGGTCTAGCTCTGGAATACGCCTAGCCGTAGCTAATAAAAGGCCAAACGCCAAGTCTGCGACAGTTTGATTTAATACTTCTGGTGTATTTGTTCCAATTACATTGTGTTTCTCCATTGCGCCCAAATCGAAGTTATTGAAGCCCACCGAAACATTGCTCACAACTTTTAAATGAGGCGCGTGTTTTAGTAATTCTTCTCCAATTGGCATCGTCATGCTTCCAGATGTGTAGAGTCCTTCCATTTCCGCTATTTCTTCGATCAGTATTTCTTTCGGAACACGTCCACTTCCGTCCCATTTATGAATCTCACAATGTTCCGCTATGAAAGCCTCCACATTTTTTGAAATTGGATAGGCGATATAAACTTTTGGTTTCACTAAACTACCCCCTGAAATATAAACATAAGATTTCAAATAATTGTACCATAATGAAAAAGCAGTTTGATTGTTTCGGTGCATAATTAATAGATGCCGTGAATATAATTTATCAATACCAAGTTAAAGGAGTGGATGGGTGACAAAGTGCAAAAAATGTAATGCACCGAAAAGTGCGTGCAAGTCCTGTAAAAAATGTGCTTAATCTCAAAAGCATCCTTATAATTCGAATTCCTTACTACTATATATATCACTAGAGAGTTCCCTATCTATTTCGGGAACTCTTTTACATACATAAGGATTTACAAGTAACAGAACCCTGCTTATTATACAGTGAGTCTGTGAGTCTAACACCGGAGAATTATGCAGAGATAGGATTCACATGGATTACAGACGGTTCTCTTAGTAAATTTCAAATTCACTTGAGATTAAATATTTTATAACAAATCCCCAAATCATTTGTCGATTTGGGGGTCGTTTTTAGCCTTTGTAGCGATAGATCAAAAATCTTTCATCGTTATTGATTTGATAAAGATTTGGAACTTGAATCTCCCGGTGTAACTCAAATGGCGTCATTACTTCGAGGTAATCGATATAATCGGAGATTGGATAGTAAAGAATGATGTCCACTTCACGAGGATGTTTCTCTACAGACTTTAAAATATGATTTACAGTTTTCATGAAAATTTCCATTGAAAAAGGGTTAAAAAAGTAAAAGCGGTTTTCTTTTTCATCCACATGATACTCTTCAGCTTTACATCGACTAACACGTATCGTCGGATGATTTCCTTTTGACTTCTGTAAATAATGCGTCCTATTCGCAAGCGCTTTATGATAAAGCTGCTCATTCATTTCAATCCCTGTTACCGCAACATTAAAACGGCTGTGCACATAAAACATTACACGTCCTTTTCCACATCCATAGTCGACAAGACGGTCTGTTTTGGCTAGTTTGTATGTACTAAAAAGTGCATCTAACACGATATATGGCGTTGCCTCATAATGGTTATAATGTATGGATTGACTTGGTTCCTCACTTAAGCTGGTTGTATTAATTCGAAGCAGACGATCATTATTCTTAACGGTCATTCTTAAATCCTCCCTAAAAGTCATAGAAAGCACCAACTTTCTAGCACATCTTTGAAATCGGCGTATTTAACCTTGATTGTAGCACATCTAGTTGAGGAAATAAGTTAGCGCAAACTAAGTAATTCGAAACAACTATTTTTCACACCCGCCCTACGCTTTTCTAAACCAGTTCATATTCTATATAGATACCGGACAGTAAAGGAGGGGTAGAATGTCATCTAAAAATGAAGGAATAAATTGTAATAATGGTGGTGGATACGGCGCAGGCTTTGCGTTGATCGTTGTATTATTTATCCTGCTTATCATTGTTGGCGCAGCTTTTATTGGTAATGATTATGAAGGCGGTTATGGCTTCTAGTAAGTCGAAAATGGAAGTATACTAAGAGAATATTTGATGTGTAATAACTAACTAGATTTAGTCGCTAACTTCGGAATTGGCGGTACACATCCTGGTGGTTTTTCGCTAACACAGTCCATCTTGAAAAATGAAACCATTCAACCAAATGAATCTGTTTTAGATATCGGCTGCGGTACCGGCCAGACAGCTGCATTCTTAGCCCAACGATACCAGTGTCAAGTGACTGCCGTTGATAATCACCAAAAAAACACTTCGAAAACATTGACTCTCCTATCTTAATGAGTGAAGGAAATGCCCATAATCAATTCACAACTCAATATTATGAGCAAGTTATTTGTAGAAAACATAAAAACAATCTTTTTTCTAGACACTATCTAGAAAAAAGATTGTTTTCATTTAAGGCGATTTAGTAGCCGGAAAGTTGGAGCCTGCAATTAGCTTATCAGAGGACATTCGGTATAACTTTGAGTTGTGAAAAGGACCGTGTTTCTTTTGGAACGAATCAACAATTTGATACCCGATATGATACCCAATCCATTTAGGAAAAGGGCTTCTCGCTTTCCCATATAAAAAAATATGATGATTTTCAGTGCCAAGCAAATTCAAGTATGGAATAAAGTGTTTGGTCCATATTTGTGTGGCCTCATTTAATGAATAAAGGTCAGTCCATGGCGCCTGCCACTTTTCTCCGTATAGTTCTTTGACTGCAAACTCACCAAAACCTTCAATAATGAGTGAATCCTTTAATGGTATTTTTTTTGATTCTAATCCTAAATGATTTAATCGACAAATATGGCTATATTCATGTGCTAATAAAGCCTTTATTTCTTCTACTCTGAGCCCTTCTGATAAAAACATAAACAATGTACTTCTATAGGCCACACCGTTTTTAGTAGGCGCTTGTTCGCTTTTACTCTGGTGCACAGTATCTAATGGATAAATATAGATTGATATCTCTGGACCTTTCCAAAAAGTCTTTAAGAACCTATATTCCTGTTCAACAATTTGCCAAATACGTTGTTTTTCCAATTTCTCAACTTGTATTCCTACATCCCGCCATTTATAAGGATCAAACAAGCCGTAATTTAGAAGCTCATATTGCAATTCTTCCGGGTTTATTTTAGGAAAAGATTTCACGATAGGTGCACAGAGCATCTGACATTGAAGCTCATAGGGACTTTCTTTCGATTTCTCCGCACAGGCACGAAAAAATTTATAGAGCCATGATTGTGTTTGAATCACTGACGATTTTCTCATCCTTTGTATTTTTGACTGGTTTAAGAGCCCAAATCACCACAAATATGGACAGGTCTAGACGTTTATCTATTGCAGTGCATTTTTTGTATCATATGTTAACAGTACATGCTATGTGTAATAGAATCGAAAGAACTATCCCCAGATTCTCGTCTGATTTTTAGTGCGGACAAGATTCGGGATATAGTTCTAATAGGTTTTGATTAGAAGATAAGGTAAAATATACATATGTTTAGCTGAAAAATAGCGATTCTTCGTGACTATGGTGGAATGAAACTGTATAATTCAGTAGAGTTATCTATAAAGTCCATTTTATGTGAAAGCGAGTAAATGCATGTCTATTATTCAAGGGTTAATTAGTTTCATTATTCATATCGATCAACACCTAATTGACATCATCGATATTTTCGGTGTCTGGTCATATGCTATTTTATTTTTAATCGTCTTTGTTGAGACGGGGCTTGTCATATTTCCATTTTTACCTGGTGATTCATTGTTGTTTGCGAGCGGTGCTTTTGCAGCTATGGGTGCATTCAACATTTCTAGTTTGCTCATCGTATTTTTTACAGCAGCTGTCATTGGTGATACCGTCAACTATCATATTGGTAAAAAAGTGGGGACATCGATTCCACCTAATAGTTTTCTTGGGAAAGTGATTAATCAAGAAAGAATGCAAGCCGCAGAGAATTTCTTTAACAGACACGGTGGTAAAACGATTGTAATTGCACGGTTTATGCCGTTTATCCGTACGTTTGCCCCGTTTATTGCCGGTGCAAGTCGTATGAATTACCGCTATTTTGTAATTTATAATATTGTAGGTGCGGTCTTGTGGGTTGGTATTTGTACAATTGCGGGCTATCTGTTTGGAAATATGCCTATTATAAAGGATAACTTTTCTACTGTCCTTTTACTTATTATCTTCCTATCCGTCCTACCAGCTATATTCAGCATTGTTAAAAACCGTTTTGCAAAACCGGTATGAGGCACTCACATTGAGCGCTTCATACCGGTTTTTTTTAGTTTAGTGACACTTAAAAATTCATTATCATCCTGTTTTTAAGCGCTGTTCATATCCGCTAGAAGATCCGATTATCAGTTCTGACCATTCCCAATGGCATACACAAAGATGATTACATTGTCCAACCTTAATAAAGGAAAAATAACTCCAAGTAATTCTAGAATGCTTTCTAGGTTACCTGGAGTTTTTTAATATGGACAGAAATCTAACCAGTTATTCCGCTTCCCACCGCTCAATTTCAGCTTTTACAATCGGTGCGACTTTCGTGCCTAATAATTCAATTGCGCTTAACACTTCTTCGTGGGGCATTGAGCCAACAGGTACATGAAGCATGAAGCGTTCAATACCAACGTTTTTACGAAGAAAAATAATCTTTTCTGCTACTGTTTCAGCATCACCCACGTACATGGCACCTTCTAAACTACTCGCCTGCTCAAAAGTGCTGCGCGTATAAGGCCCCCACCCACGCTCTTTCCCTAAAACATTCATTGCATGTGCAGTTGAAGGGAAATACTTATCTTTTGCTTTGGCAGTTGTTTCCCCAACAAAACCATGAGAATGAGAAGCAACTTTTAGCTTCGAGACATCATGTCCTGCTTGTTCTGCCGCTTGCTTATATAATTCGACAATCGGTGCAAACTGCAAAGGACTTCCCCCAATAATCGCTAACACAAGGGGTAATCCAAGCACCCCTGCACGAACGGCGGATTGTGGTGTTCCACCGCTGGCAATCCAGATCGGTAACTTGTCTTGTTCAGGACGAGGATACACACCTAAATCTTGAAAGGATGGGCGATGCTTTCCATTCCACGTCACTTTTTCAGATTCGTTAATTTTTAGCAATAACTCCAATTTCTCATCATACAATTCATTATAATCTTGTAAATCATAACCAAAGAGAGGGAATGATTCGATGAATGAACCTCGTCCTGCCATAATTTCCGCCCGGCCATTTGAGATGGCATCGATTGTCGCAAATTGTTGATAAAGACGCACAGGATCATCTGATGATAATACCGAAACAGCGCTCGTCAATTTAATACGTTCCGTCCGCGCCGCAGCTGCCGCAAGTAAAGTAGTCGGTGAGGAACATGCAAAATCCGCGCGGTGGTGTTCCCCTACTCCGAAAACATCCAATCCTACTTGGTCCGCTAGCACAATTTCCTCTACTACTTCACGTATCCGCTCTGCATGGCTAATGACTTTACCCGTTTCTACATCCGGGGACGTTTCTACAAATGTTGTTACACCAATTTCCATGATAATTTCCTCCTATTTGATTAGAAATTTTTCTACTGTATCGCTTAAATGCTGCCGATCTGGTTCCGTGTCCCATCCCGATAAGTCCGGACCCTTTGGTATAATGACATTTCCCTTTTTCTGATCAGCCGATAATCGAGCAGATAAATGATAATGTATCTTAATCGCTTCAAAATCTGTTGTATCACCAAAGCCAGGTGTACGATACAAATCGCGTGCATACCCCCATAAATTCGGGAAATCAATCAGCCTTTTTTTGTTTGCTTTAAATACGGAATAATAAGCAACATCAAATCGTGCTAACGTAACATATAATCGAACATCAGCATCTGTGATAAAATCGCCTACTAAGAAACGTTGGGTCGATAGAAGTTGTTCTAGTATTTCCAATTTTTCGAACAAATTATCGTAAGCCTCATCATAGGCCTCTTGTGACTCGGCAAAACCACATTTATATACGCCATTATTAATATCAGAATAAATGACATCATTCATCTCATCAATCCGCTGACGTAATGGTTCTGGGTATAAATCAGGTGCGTTTTTCTTATGAAAAGATGCCCAAACAGTTTCGAACGCGTTTGTCAGAGTGAAATAGTCATTATTCACAACTCTTTTCGCTTTACAATCAACCATAACCGGTACAGTTGGGCGTCCTGCATAGTTGGGATCTGTCTTCATGTAAATCTCACTCAAATACTTAATCCCTAACACTGGATCTACATCATTTTCATCTAATGAAAACGACCAGTCAATTCGAGGTACATCAGGACGAATCGGGTCCACTGCACCTAAACTGATGACATCCTCTAAACCTAGAATCTTTCGAACAATAACCGCTCGATGTGACCACGGGCAAGGCGCTGACCAAATAAGACGATATCGATCTTTTTCCACAGGAAGCTCCCCCGCTGTCGTTCCAAATGGCGTTGAAAACAACGTATTTTGACGATTAAAAGAACCATCTGCTTTAATTTCCTTTGTTGGTGACATTGTCATCCGCTCCAATTCTTTTAGATTTTCTTCTTTTATTAAACTGAATCCTTTTCTAAAGACATTACGTCTAGTTACATGAGAGGTGGGAGAATATGAAAAAAAATATCGTAATACTTTTGACAGTTCTAATCATTTCTGGGTGTTCAGCAAAATCAGCAGCGCAACATGGACATGGAATATCAGTAGAAATGGCCGAATCATTAAACATTAAGCATATGTCTTTATTTATGTATGTGGATGGTAAAGAAGTTTTTAGTCAGCATGTCATTAATGCGAATAGTAGTCCCTTTGAAAAAGGTGAAATCATTTGGTTCGATGTTTCACCTAGTGCTACTAATTCAACTGTTGAATTAACTTTATCATATAGTAGAAACTTGAACGGAACAAATGAACAGACTACTAAAAAAATCGATATTTCTAATGCGAATGATTGGGTGAATATTAAGTTTACGAAGAATTATGATTTGCAATTGATCAAAATGCAGTGATTGATAGCTAAGATTTTCAAGTAAAGAAAAAACTGAATCTGCTATTGAATTTTTGAATGGAATTAAAGTTACTCAAACTCTTGGTTTTACTTGATACCTAAGAACTGTTTTCAATTTAGATGGATCAACCCGTCTCATATCCGAAAGGTAAATCTCTCGATGTGTAAGAGAGGCTCTTTCTAGCTGATGACTTTCTAGATATTCAGCCATTTTTTCAAAAGTTTTCGGTTCATCCTCGAATGGACCTACGTGAAGCATTTGCAACGACATCCCATCTGCCATCGCTTCAAACGTGACATCATCGAGTAATCGGTGAGGCTTCTTTTTTCTTACACTTTCAAATGCACGCTCCACAACTTCATTTGTAACAAAGTCTGGTTGTCTAATCATTATTGTATAGAGAAGCTCGTCTTTATCTAATTCCTCTAATTGCCTTCCCTCTTCAGATAAATCCCAGATTCCTTCTAGCGGATAAACGGTATATTCAAAATAGCCTTCAGGGGTATATCCATTTTTAGGCATCATCCGAATTGCATAAGCTAATGAATAAAGCACTCCGATTCTTTCAGCAAAATCTTCATTGTTCGGGTTCCCACTTCCCTTAATCATAAAAAATTTTTGTTCTGGAACAGTAACCAGTTCTGGTTTCTGCTTTGGTATATAGAGTTCTTTTTCTTTTTTTCTCCATTCGTGTTTCATAGTAAATCATCTCCTAATTCTATCCCACTAAAGAACGTTAGTTCGTTACATTTGATTTTAACATAGATATATACTAAGAAACGCCCACTTTCATAACTAAATGAAAATGGGCGTTTATTATATTTAGGATCAAAGATTTCTATCTTCAGTGTAGACAGCAATCAGTAAAATTGCCTCTTCTTCACCAATATTTTTAACATAATGGGGTACACTAGCATTCCAGCTGAAAGAATCTCCTTCTTTTGCAATAACCTGATCTTCACCTTGTTCAGCATGTACGGTTCCTTTTATGACAAGATGGCTCTCTTCACCTTCATGGGCAATTGCTTCACGGGTTGATGCACCGGGTGGTAATTTAACATGCATGAGTCGTAAACCGCTTTCTGTAGCCGTAAGATGTTCTATATTTATGTCATTAAAAGTTGTATAAGCTCTTTCGGATTTCCTCACAACTCTCATATGCTGCTTCTTTTCAAGAAGTAGATAGGGTAGCGGAACGTCTAAGAATTTAGCAATGGTTTGTAGTGTATTAAGAGATGGTGAAGTATTATCGTTTTCAATGTTGCTAATGAATCCTTTAGACAGTCCCACTTTATCGCTCATTTGTGCAATCGTTATTTTTTTACGTTTACGTATGTCTCGGATTTTAGATCCAATCTCCATCATTATCCCTCCAAAAGTTCCCATGGAATTATAATAGCACATGTTTGTTGACAATATCCACGAAGTAATGTTAACTTGTAAGAAGTTAATATTCATATAGGAATACAAAATGGTTTTCGAAAGGGGAAAAATGATGCCGATTATACGCATAACAATGCTCGAAGGTAGGAATGATGAAACGATTGAAACATGCATGCGGGATGTTGCACGCACTGTACAAAAATCATTGGATATTCCGCTAGAAAGTATACGGGTTATCGTGGATGAGGTTCCGAAAAATCGTTTCTCTGTCGGGGTTAAGTTAAAAAGTGAAAGTTGATTAAAAAAGAACCATATTTTTTTAATCAATAAGTTCACTCATAAGAATATTATCTTCTCTAAGGGAAGGATTGATAGAATGGATAAACAGTTTAACTATGAACTTCGTAGACCAGCTAATATAGAGCCAGGAAAGAAATATCCAGTTATTTTCTTAATGCACGGAATGGGAAGTAACGAACAGAATATGCTGCCTCTTGTTGCGGAGATGGGAATAGATCTGTTTGTAGTAAGTATTAGAGGACCTTTACATCAGCCGCCCGGTTATGCATTTTTCACTATTCAAGAATACGGGAAGCCACACAAGCAAGCCTTTGATGACGTTGTCAATAAACTCGAAGATTTCATTGACTATACTTTGGGTAATTACCCAATTGACGAGAGCAAGGTGTACTTGATGGGGTTCAGCCAAGGCGCAATCCTTTCCATGACACTCGGATTGAAGCTAGGAAACCGTATTAAAGGAATTATTGCATTAAGCGGTTATATTCCAGCTATCGTCAAAGACGACTACGAGATTAGCCCATTGAATGGTGTAAATGCTTTTATTTCGCACGGACAGCATGATCAAGTCCTTCCATATGAATGGGGTCTTGATGCTGAAAGATTTTTAGAACAAAAGGGAGCTATCACAACCTTCATGTCCTATCCAGAAGGTCATACAGTCTCTCAGGAAAATTACAATGATTATACGACTTGGTTCACGAACTTAGAAAAAGAAAATTAAAATTCAGGGGGAAATAGAAATGAAAAAAATTGAAGTAAGTACATTTATCTTAAGAATCGTCTTAGGAATAAGCTTTTTTTTACATGGGCTTGTGAAGTTTCAAGGCGGAATCGAAAATACCGTAGGATGGTTTGATAGTATTGGCCTCCCAGGATTTCTAGCATATATCGTAGCTACTATTGAATTAGTAGGTGGTCTTGTATTAATTTTAGGTCTCGGAACGAGAATCGTTTCTACATTGGTCGGGTTAATTTTGATTGGTGCAATTGTAAAAGTTAAATTAGCTATTGGTTTCTTAGGTACGGCTGAAATGGTGGGATACGAACTTGATCTTGCATTTTTAGCAATTGCACTATTCTTGGTGGTAAACGGAAGTAAACATTGGTCTATCGATGGGTTTATCAGTAGTAGAAAAGAAAACCAGTAACTATTAGTACTTGAGAATATTGGGAGGGCGACTTTTTTCAGAGTTGCCCTCTTTTTCATATACAAATGTATAGATAGCTTCTAAAATATCATCGCTTTAGGTATACTGCAAGGACATACAGGTTGGAGGAATCGAGATGAAAGTTATAATCGAATGGCGTTACAGATCGCCTAAAGGAACGGAAACCGTCTTTCACTCGCAGGAATTGAAAGCAGCACATGCGTTGCTCATTGCGGAAGATATGGTAAAGACCGGTCGAGTGAAAAGTTTGAAGTTTATCGATGGATATGACACCTCTTGGACGATTAAAGAAATTAAGAGCTATTTAGAAGAAATTAAAACAGAGCCACATAATGTTACTGTCTATTTCGATGGCGGCTTCGACCTGGAAACGAGGGCATCCGGATTAGGTTGCGTCATTTATTATGAACAAAATGGAAAGTCCTACAGACTAAGACATAATGCAGCTGTGGCGGAGCTTAAATCGAATAATGAGGCGGAATATGCAGCTCTTCATCTTTGCATGCAGGAACTTGAAAATTTGAACGTCCATCATCTACCAGTTCAAATCATTGGGGATTCCCGTGTCGTCATCAATCATTTAACCGAGGAATGGCCGGCGATTGAACAGGACTTATACAGTTGGGCAGACCGAATCGAAGCCAAAATGAAAAACATTGGGATTACACCCGAGTATGAATTGGTATCGCGAAAAGAGAATACTGAAGCAGACAGACTAGCTACACAGGCATTGAATGGAATTGAAGTTACAGCGACGATTGAAATCGAAAAGACCTAATTGGTCGCTACTAATTAATAAAGTGCCTATGTGAAAACATATAGGCACTTGCTAAAATTTTAATCCTCTACCACTTGAATTAATTCAGTATGAATAGCTACAAAATACGATTCTAATTGTTTGTCCAACTTGTTGTTCAAATTGTGATAATCATTGTCAGCTTTTTCAACAACGCTATAAAATTCATCTTCTTCTATCTCGTCATTTTCCAAAGCCAGGTACAATCTCCACATTTCTACTCCATGCGCTTTTTCAATCGCAGCATATTCATGCGCATCGATTTTCTCAAGAATAGCGATGAGTTGCTCCAAATAATGAGTGATGCCTACTTCTTGTATGTAATCCGAAAACCATGTAAATAGACTTTCATGACCTCCGCTCTCTAGTTCGGAGTAGTATTGAAAAATAATAAATGCATCATTGACAGTTTCATTTTCACCTGGAAAATCATATTCACTTATCACGGAAATTACTGCGTTCCAAATATCCTCAGTATTTACTAACTCATTTCTATTAATCTTAGCCTTCATTTAATCCCTTCCCTTCATGTTTATACAAAACAGTCGCCAATAATGTACGAACGATAATTTTGAACACTGTCATTTTAGCTTTACACTATAATATCGCATGGATTTCAGATTCCCTTTCATATCAAATACACCATCGTGGATTAAGTGCCTGATTCTATATTCCAAAAATGTATCGCTCATTCCACCCTCCAACTCCCCTAATATTTCACCGATTAGCAAAGCTGATCTCATGAAATCTTTTTCTATTTGTTCGGTATGTACTTTTTGGGCACATGCAATAATTAATTGGTCAAAGTGATTTTCATTTACAGACTTCACTTGATTATTCTCCCAAACGCGCAGCACTTCTGCAGTTTCAGAAAGTGAATTCCATTCAAGATGAAGCTGATCTTTAGCTTCAAATGAAAGTGGTATTGATAATTTCTTTTGATATATCAGGTTGAGTTTCTCAGGTTCAACATGTGCCGTATGATAACAAAAATACTGAACATCACTTGTATTAAAAAATTCCTGGTACGCTGTCGTCGTATTTATCAAAGATATATCATTCTGTTTTTCCTTCAATAAATTCAGGATATACCGTATTCCCGTTTGTTCATCAGCATTATCCCCACTCCAAATCACAATGGGGATATTATTAGGTATTGCTTCAATTTCCTCGACCGTTTTTGAAAACCTACTTTCGTACTCTTCCTCGATATAATTCATTTCAATTGTTAGATGACTGTCCAACCAATCGTAACGATGTTTACGTCCAACATATTTATCAAGTTTCCAGAGTGGCCCGACTGCAAAGAAATCAGGAAAACCAATCACTTTATGTCCATGACCTAAACCCACCCGTAATGACCCTGCTACTGATTCCCCACAGACGATATGTACGGCTTCATATTGCCTTTCATCATATTCACGGCTTGCCGAAGTACCTGCAATTTCATCGTATAATGAATATAATTCCGCTAACTTTTCTTCCGGTAAATCAGACAATTCTTTAATGTCCCTTATCCGATACATCATATTTAAAAGCGCGTTCTTTGCCTCGCTGCAAGATAATTTTTTAATAGATTGATGTAATTCATCTATCATTGATGCTTCACCCTGTTCTTTTTAGTTTTAGCTACCAGGCTCTTTCAGAATCGGATTAGTTATAACGCCAAGGAGGTCCTCCTCACACCATAGATACAATTCTCCCCTAACCATCCAATGTCAAAGAAGCCCCTCCTACTAGAAATTTAAATCAACTTTCCACTATTTCAACTAAAGCAATCTAAATTCCTTCTTTTGATATTTAAAACTAAAATCTCTAATTTCAGACACAGAAACCTAGTTAATCAATTGGTATTTGACCCGCAGCCGATTCCTTATTTTGAAAAGGAGGATATTCCTCATCAAAGCACATATACCAGTATCCCGATTCGTCTTGTTTACAGATAGCGTTTCTTATTTCATCTAAACCAGATGGTGTAAAATAATAAGCAATAACTCGTTCTAATTCAAGCTCAGCATCATAATAACGATAAACCATTAATACGTTTGATTTCTGAACTGCATTCTTTTTAACAATTAAGTCATTTATATACTCTATCCTTTTATCTGATTCCAAGTATTGTATTCCTATCACATTATGAGGAACATATCCTTCGATTGTGTCTGAAAAAAGTTTTTCAATAGTATCTACATCTTTATTCGAGACACTTTCCCGTTCTAAATGAAGCGCAGGGGGCTGATATATTTCATTATCAAATCGTGCATCCCATTTCCACCAAGATAAATCCATAGGTCTCGATCGTCCTTTTAGCTTATCAAACTTGGAATCTTCTACATAGGCATCAAATCCCAACATTTCACCTAAATTAGCAAAATAGTCAATCTCTCGTTTTGTAAACATCGAACGATTATGTTGGTAAGATAAATTCATCCTTCGGTAATTCTTAACATAGCCCTCAAAGAATTGCATTAGGTTGAAATATTGTTTTTCCATCAGCAATTTCCACTCCCTTGTGTATTTGATTTTCTATTTGCATCTTTGGAGTAAACACTTACAAACCATTGGATGATTGCCGTCAGGGTCCTTGAAATTAAAATAATGGTTATGTTCAATTTCCCTCGTTAACTTAACTTCCTTACTCTACATATACCTATATATGTTTCTACAATAACCTCGGTATTGAAATGAAATGGGGGTATATTTAAAATATTTTCATCCGAATATGTTTCTCAACTTGCATCCCCCTACTTCGATACATCCTGATAAACCTGGACAAGATATCCATTGTTTAATGACAATATTGATAGGAGATTTCAGACACCTAATCTAATTCATTTTATTGAATTATTGTATAAACTCATTTCTTTTGCTTCCTACGGCGCTGGGTGGTTTTCTTTTTGTCTAAATGCATGAGGTTAAAATATTGTTTTTTCATCAGCAATTTCCACTCCCTCTGTATATTTAATTTTCTATAGCAACTTTAGAGTCAACACTTACAAACCATGGTTAATTCCATCAAGGTCAAAAAACTCCTCAATGAACCCCCCACTTTATTTTCCACTCATATATACCTTCGCTTTTCCACTTAAACTATCCTGCTAAGTGAAAAAGTTTAATGAAGGTTTAAATAATCATGCCGCCAATCTTGATAAGATTGGCGGCAAAACGTACCACTTATTTAGCTATTAACTTTATTCCCCATAGAAATGGCTAACCTATTCCACATATTAATCTGGTTTATAATCATTACTAAATCTACATAGTCTTTTTCATCATAATGTTCTCTCACTCGATTATACAACTCATCATTAACTCCTTTTTCCGAAATTAATGTCATGTTTTCAGCTAGTTCTAACGCTGTTTTTTCTTTTTCACTGTATATATTCGTTTCTTTCCAAGTGCTTAAATGGTCAATCTGTTCATCTGTTACTTTTAATTTCTTCGCTTCTTCTGTATGCATATTCAAACAGTATGAACAATCGTTAATTTGAGACACTCTAATTTTCACCAGTTCTCTCAATCTTCTATCTATCGATGTTTTCTTTACATACTTCTCTAATTCCATAATTATCTCTAAAGCTTCTGGTGCAACCTTGAAATAGTTTATTCTGTTTTTCATATTCATCAGCCCTGCTGCTTTCACAATACTTTTGTTAATTAATTTACCCACTTCAAGCTCCCCTTTTATATGCTTTTATTCATCTTATAATATTGATAAAGAAATGAAAGCTAAATGAAGATATTGACCGTCTAATAGGTGAAGAGGTTAAGAAGGGGGTTCGATTTGATAAATTTAGTTAAGAGAGCAATGGCGATCCTCTATCATTATTCCACTAATTATGCAGCGCTTGTTTTATAAACATTCACACAGATATACTTTTAAGTTCATCCAGAAACGCAGGCTTCCTCTTATATAACGCAGTTAATTCCCCGACTAATTTCTGTTGATGAGCTTGACCAGCTACATCCTTAAAACGATGCAGGATTGCGCATACACCTTGATATGCCTTACGATTACTTGATGATTCAGCAGCCCTCATAACCTTAGTTTCAAAAAGATGAATCACTTCTTCCTTATGATCTGCCATCAATTTCGAAGCAAATCTTTCAATCTCCCCAGGATTTTCCTGAACGTATTCAAGCATTTCATCCAAATCACTTTCTTCTTCAATTAACAAAAGATATAGCCTGTTCCATTGATAATTCCTATCTTGCTTAAGTTGATGCTTAATTTCTTCATAAAGTTCTCTTTCCTGTCCCGGAGCCAATTCCTTCAGTTCCTGATAATAATCCAGATTCTCACCTAACAACAACTCACGCCCCAAGCGTCTCTGCTCAACATTCATTGAAAGAGCTTTATATGCAGCATATCGGTTTTCCTTCCATTTAGACACAAGACCTCTATATTCTTTATCCTGCTTTTCGCCCTCCATAGCTAGCTCCAAAACCTTTTGATATTCCCCCTCTTGCATGCTTTGCTGAATCAACTCTTCTCTAAAAAAAGTATAGCTCAAATGGTTCTCCATGAAGTGCTGCACTTCATGCCGTGTTCCATAAACTTTTAGGATATCAAACAGCATTTTCAAAATCATTTCATTTCTATATGTACCGTAATGACCACCTGATTGCTTAACCAACAAACTTTCCAATTTAGTTGTTAGCCTGTGACGTAAAACTTCATTCACCGCAAATTCAAGACAAACCGACAGTAGTTCGATTCGATAGTCTTCCCATTCATCGAACACCTTACTTTCCGATACAGTAATTATTTTACTGAGAATCTTTTCTTGTTCATCAAAGCTATCAGTTTCCGTCGCAATTTCCCGAATGGTTTCAATCGTACTATCGATTAAATCACCCAAGCTTCCATCCGAGTCATCTGAATACTGAGTTGCTTCAATGGAATTTTCAAGTAGTATTCCCGCTATGTCCAAAGCTAAAAAACAATCATCTTCAGCTTGTACGGAGATGTCGGTGTTCTTCTTTCCGAGCAGCTCAATTTTCCCTTCCTGGGACGGCGGCAGGTTCGTCATGCAGTTCAGGAGCGTCGTCTTCCCAGAGCCGTCCGGTCCGACAAGGGAGATGATCTGCGGCTCGCCTACCGTCATATTGATTCCCCGCAGAACGTGTTGTTTTTTATAGTGTTTTTGTAGATTTTCGACTTGGATGATCATCAGGTTTCCTCCTTTTTGGCCGGGGTTTTCATGCCCGTTTCCCCTGCAGACCGGATATTAGATAGGCGGCGGCGAGCAGGACGGCGGATGCACCGCCGAGCACCAGCAGGCCTAGCGGGAATGTGAACCGGAAATCCTGCCAGATTGCCGCCGTCTGCATGGTGACAATGTATTGGGGCGCCAAGTAGGCGAACGGCAGGTACGGCGCGAACACAAGTCCCGCCACCTGGTTGCTGTGCTGGATGCCGAGCAGGATGACGGCAGCTGTCAAAACAAGAGCTGCGATGGCACGTTTCGTGACATACGAGAAGAAAAACAGCAGTGCTGCCGTAAACAGCAGGCCGAAGAAGAACAGGACCGCTATTTTGACGAGATACATACCGATCGGCATGAAATCATATGCATAATTTTCTCCATACACGAAAACGGGATAATTCCAGTCTCCGAGTTTGTCGAAGCCGGCGCCGAGTCCGAGCGCGAACAGGGCTGCCCCCAGCAGAACCGCTGCGCCGGTGAGAAGCACTGTCACGAACTTCGCCAGCAGGATGAGCGGCCGCCGGATCGGCTGTGTCTGCAGGAGATGGATTGGCCCGTTCGCACCGATGCCTTCCTTTGTCACGATATCGCTGAACAGCAAGAGGAAGAACAGCAGTCCCGCGAGACCGAACAGCAGATCCGTGACCTGTTTCAAGAAGTAGATGCCGGCCGACGAATTCAGTGTACTGTGCTCCGTCACAAATTCTTTCAGGAATTCGTCGTCACTCGATCCGTCTGCCGGGAAATTAAGGTCATAAAGAGTTCGCCAGGCGAATATGTCCACAGGAAGGATCGGGGCTACGTCGTGTTCCTGCATATACTGGAACAGTGCCCGTCGCGTCTCCGTTGTGAACAGAGTCGGAAAGGACGACGTGTAATACTGCCGGCTGACAATGAGAGTGTCGAGATCGGGCTGTATCTTATCGATCTCCATCTGAAGGACTGTAGACCAGTCACCCGTTTCATAAGCTTGCAGCTGGTCCTCCAGTTTCTGGTTATACTCCTGCCAGAACTGCGCCGCTTCCGAAGGTTCTCCTTCCTCCGATTCCGGCTGCTCCTCCATCTGTAGTTCGTTCTGCCGGATTTCATCCCGGATTTCGAGTGCCACATCCGGCACTCGCACGGTGTTCATGTAAGCGTATACAAAATAGCAGGCGATACTGAGGAAGAAGGCGACGAGAAGGATCTTGAAAAGCCCGGACGTCCACAACTTCTTCCATTCGAATTGTACTAATTTCACGATACAGCCCCCTTTCGAACAGCCGGCATCCCCCGGCTGATTCGCGATCCAACATATGTATGATTGATAAATAAGCTCCCGTAAGTTGTTCGTACAGCGTATGCAAGGGCAGCCTTTTAGATACCCAGCAGTCACAATAGCATCTGCTTCCATAGTACCTCACGGTGTAGTGAAAATAAATAATAATTTGTATATTTTGCAAACATTCTCCTGTACAATGAATGTAACATACCACTCCAACTTATTAGGAAAGGAGGAAGACAAGCATGGTGAACCGGAAAATTCGCACCATCCTGTTGATTGCACTGCTGGCGCTATTCGCCTGCAGTCCGCAGCCGCAAACCGATGTGAAACCAGTTAAGGAGACCGTAGAGCAATCGATAAGCAGCCCCCCAGAAAAAAGAGAATTAGGAAGACCGGGGGAATTTCACGCTTTCAGTAACAATCAAGTCGAGAATCCATCTGCCATGGTGCTAGGTCATTATTGCTGGAGTGAAAATGGAAAACCCTGCACGGCAGAATCGCAAGACCCAAGGGATCTGATGTTTGGGGAACAGTCTGGCAGAATGAGACCTGGAGAACGGATCCAGTTTACCATGGGCATCAACCCCTCGTGGACATGGCTCTCTGAAAGTGGTCTGAATACCATACAGGGCACCCGAATTGACATCACTCAAATTTTCGAAGGAGTCGAAACACGATATGAAAACGTCGGGCGCAGTCTGGATGTGCCAGAGGAGCCGGGGTTGTATTTCTACCTGGCGACCGTCACCTGGGATTTGGAAGTGAAAGGCCAGGCGAACTATGCCTTCGCGTTTTTGGTGTCGCCGGACAACTAGGCATGCATGGGAAACATCGAGCACAAGACCTGAACCCTTCAGATCTTGTGCTCGATCACTTTAGTCATTTGGATGAGACAGTTTGCGGGACCGCGCAATTCCCGGAACACTTGACAGTTCCGGAATAGATGACGAGATATCCGCCATCGACCACCTGCTTGGACACAGGATACAAGGTACCTTTTCAGCCTCCTATATTGTAATTCAAACTCGCAGGGTTAACCTGTCCCGTCGTAAAACTTCTTGTCAAGCTCACCACTTTACTATCCGCCGCGACGATAACTGGATCTGCAGGGCTCACTTCCGCAAACGACTGGCTTGGCACGCCAAACGACAATGTTAATGCAATTCCTGCTGCTGCAACCGTACTTCCGATTTTCTTCTTCATGTGTTATCCTCCATTCTTGTTATCCAGCGAAGTGAAACTTCACTGGTTAGGGGTATATTCTACAAGAAGATAAAATATCCTCCTATTGTTACAGATATTTTAAATAAACTAACAAGTCTGTGTTGTATTAAAGATGATATCTTGCTTGAAGGAGGGAAGAAAGCGATGCACAAACCGTTAATATATACTATTTCACTGGTTTTCTTACTCCTTTTACATGCCGGCAGTCCGCAGCCGCGAACCGATGCGAAGCCAGTGCAGGAGACCGTACAGCAGCCGACAGTCAGCCACAAAATTTTAAAAGAATCCTTTCTCTCATCACCAAGTCCTGACTGGAAATATCCATAATGATGTCAATCAGCTGATCCTTCGATAAATGCTTAACATTTCTTTCAAATCAGACCGCTTTTTCGGCTGTGTAGACTTGCTTTGATTCGCTTCATTCATCATATCCTGGAGTTCATAATACACGGCTACTTCATGTTTGCAAATGTCCCCCATATTGTAAGGGCAGTCACAGTTGGATTATAGGATTGTGCTATGGTCGTCGAGTCTTATGATAACCTCGTAGTTTTCCGTTCCTTCAATAAGGAAAGAGTATGTATTGTTTTCCTGATGTTCCACGTCAAAAATATGACCATCTTCAAAATAAGCTAGCCCACGAGCTAAAATTTTTGCACTCACTTGTCTCTCAAAAGAATGGATATTCATCTTTAAAAATCCCCTCCTTGTCACTCTTCAACCAAATTTTCATTATAAATAAGGATCCCCGTCAATAATTTCCACCCTTTCATCCACAGACCATGATAAATAATCAGCGTAACTATATTTTCGATTCTTTCTTGGCAATGACACTTTAATCCCTCCAGATTCTATTAACCCTTAGATACATACAATTTTCTCCTTATCATTCATGACCCCTGACTTTAGAAGTTGTATGTCCAATTGATTGGAAACTGATTGCAGAGAAGCTAGTGCTAGAAAGCAGAACTCGTACTTTCATTTTACAAGATGTTTGTTCCTTTTAATAGTAAATCGTTTTTTTTGAACGATATTCAATTCGAGGAACTAAGGGTATCAATAAGGGTACCTGTGTCACAAACATTCACGAAAACTCACACATATGTACAATCATACAGAAGATAAACAGTTGATATCAGCTTTGATTAATTTTTATACACTTGTATTGTATTAACAGAATAGTTTTTCACACAGGTACCTTCTTCTTTGCTCGCTTTGGATATTTCTCCGAATGAATTATTCGATTTTCAAAAGCTCGCTGGCGCAGCGGATATTAAGGAGAAAAAACTTATGCTTGGTATCCATAACTCACTACTCATGGAAAGAGACTTGGATGAAATTAAATATATTCTAAGAACTACGAAAGACTTTGTCGATACAATAGATTCAAAAATAAATAGCAAGAATTAAAAACCACCTGCACCAGAAAAAAGACCTAAAAAAAACGGTACCAATAGCATTTTAGCTACTGGTACCATTCGAGTTTCAACGACCAAATCACTGGATCATTTATTATTGCTTTGATCATGGTCTTACGTGATACACTGTCAAGATAATTCAGAACTAGACATCTTATTTACTTCTATCTTCGGTTTAATTCATGTAAAATAAGAATATAATAAAAAAGAGAGGTGCTTGAACACTTCTCTCTGCAACCTCTACCGTCAGGGTGGTGGTTATCATAGTTATTTAGTTTTCTGAGAACCACCCTTTTGCTTGTGACGGCGTAGGGTGGTTTTCTTGTTTTCTAGAATGTTTTTCCGAAAGAAATGCGCACTTGCCGCACGCATCGTCATCCGAAGATTTGATGATTTCAAACTAATTAAGAACGCTCTTCCTGCTTCATGGAAAAACGACCAATCTATGAAAAGTGATGTTCTTTTTTTGTGGGATGATATTGATGATGAGATTGTGCTTCAAAAACTAGTCATCAAACCAGAGATTGATAAAGTCATATACGTGACTGGAGCAATTCTATGGTCGGTTGATACGATAAATGTATCCAAAAGTGGAAAAGCCAAACTCATCGGCACGAATTTATACAAAAAAATGACGATCAGAAATGTTAATACGACTCGCAAGATATATGAAATTATGCAATCCACAGTTGTTGAGAATTAATCCTGTAATGTAGTTTTCTATCTTTACATTACTTCACACCATGAAAAATAAGTGATTTTGCCTCAGCTGTCGCGGGTTTGAACTCCCAATCTTCATATGCCCGAACCGAAGTAAAACCAAACTGTTGTAGCGATTCGCTTATTTCCTCATAGCTTCGAAAATTAAGTTGTACCTTGTCTTCAATCACTATGTTTGTTCTTTCATTTTTCACTTTTTCATAAAAGGTGAAGACGGGACCATCTAATCCTTCATATTCATCCCACAACGTTAGTGTGTCTCCCGTGTTCAAATCTTGAAGTCGGTCTACTGAATCATCTTTCTGCCATTCTTCCCATGCCTTTGCATTAGGATTACGTGTATCAAAAATGAAATGACCACCTGGTTTCAATGCACGATAAGCATCATGAACAACAATTTGCCAGCTTTCATCTGTTATAAATACTTGAGCAACATTTGCTGTCATGATAACTGCATCATAAGCAACTGGCTCCAAGTCTGCGCTATCCCCTACAATCCATGTTACATCTTGTGCATATGCTTTTTGCTTTGCATACTCCAAAGCTTCAGCATTCGGGTCAATAGCAGTAATATGATAGCCCGCCTTTGCCATTTCCACTGTTATTCTTCCCGTACCGCAACCTAAATCAGCAATCGTTTTGGACTTTGTTGATTTAAGCAGCTCCATAAAAAAGTCATCATCTTTTCCCCAACGATTTAATTGATCATATACAAACGCAATCATATGTTTTCCTCCACTCACTGCTATTTAATATTAATATCATAAATGATTAACGGCAATTCACTCAAATCTTCAATAATGAAATCAGCTTCAACATGATTCCATTGCCTATCCTTTTTCCAGACACCGATCATTCCTATATTTTTAGCACCTTTAACATCATTTTCAGGATGATCACCTACGTACATGCTTTCATTCGCTAAAACATTTATCTGGCTTAGAGCCTTCTCAAAAATAGTTGGATTAGGTTTTTTAATCCCTTCCGATTCAGACACAAGTATTGTTTCAAAATAGTTTTCAATCCCTAACGCCCTTATATTATCCATTTGAAACTGCTCTTTTCCATTTGTTATGATTCCTAAACGAATTGAACTATTTTTCAACTCTGTTAACATACTATGGAGATTTGAAAATGGAATGTAGCACTTGTGAAATTCTTTGATGTAATCATGAAGCAACTCTTCCCAAGATATTTCATCAATGTTGAATTCAACAACTATTTGTTGGTACACCTTATCTTTCCAGACAAAACCGCGACAATCCAACTCTATAAATCTAGATATGTAATTTTCTTTCGGGATAAAACCAAGCCATTCTATCAATCTATCATATTGATTGTCTATAAATTTTTGTACGGAAGCATCCCTGTCTAGCAGCGTACCATCTAAATCAAATATAACCGCTTTGATTATTTTCAACACATCCTTACTTATTTAATTCTTCCTCTAAGTCCCTAATTGCTTTCATAACTATTTTCATGTTTTCCACATCATTCATTTTATTTCTTGCATGGAGCAAAACAGGCCGAACCGATTCTACTGACCTTCCAAACTTATACATCCATTCATAACGTGGAACCATCCAAGTATGAAAATGGTGAGTCGTATCTTCATTATAAAAATAATAAACATGTTCAATCCCCAAGACTTTTCTTTGAGCCCCTCTAATCTTTGATAAGGTATTTATGTAATCAATTCGTTCTGCTGCGGATAATTCATCAAAAGATTTAATGTGACGCTTAGACGCTAATATGATTAATCCTTTTATCGGATATGCCACATCTTGGTGTGCATGAAAATATTCTGTTTCGATTACTACACCACCGTCTGGCTCAATAATTCCATTTGTCAAAGCGCAGCTTAAACATTCCACTTCTATTTCTCTTCCGTTTGAAAGTGTAATCCTTCTCATGGAATCACTCCTTAAAGTAAATGCCACTTAAAATCGGGGTCGAAATTAACATGCTAGTTTCTGCTCTCTTTCAACTGATTTTTAGCTTCTTGAACAATCAATGAAGTTAAGGAAGAGCGGGTTAATTTTGCAATATTATCGCCATATCGAAAATCATCTATCATCTCACTAATTCCATACCATTTTGATATTGATAAATCTTCAGTATATATATGCTCACTGTTTACATTATATATTTCATATGCAATTTCAATAGCATTATTTTCATCTCGCAAAATAGTTTCCAATAAGTGGTTAATGAAATACTGAGCACACTCTTGATGCGAAGGTTTCCGCAAACCGATTTCACTTAAAGCTCTATTAAAATAATCTTCCACTTCAAATATATTCAATGGTTCCTCTAGGGCCGAAAGGATATTTATACTAAACGAGGAACACTCGTTGTCCACCATGTTCAAAGCCCATTTAATATAATCGGAAGGCTCAACATCACCTTCATATATTTTGTAATACAACATATTAGTGTCCATATTTTTCCCTCGTCTTTATATAGTTGGTTGGCATTAGTAGATTACTGGGCCTTTGGAATTTGAAATAGAACATATTTCCCTGTCCACATTTCACTTACGATAATTAATTTTTCATTTTCTTTTCGGAAAAATAATCCCGCTCCCATTTGTTCCTTAAAAGTCCAGCCTTTACTTTCCATCATTTGTTTTAGTTGTTCATTTGCATTTCCCTGATTCATTTTTGAGATGTACCATTCATACCCATTTTCTTCCGTCAATTTTATGATCTTTTCATTGGAGGTATTCGCCATATTAACGACTTCACGCTTAGATACTGAATTTATTGGCAAAGCGGGATAGTATGCTTTTGAATAAAATAACAATATAAATGCAATTACTAAAAATATCGGTATAATCACGAACAACCTTTTCAACTAACCAACTCCTATCAAATTTACTTCAATCTACTTTTGCTACTTTCAAACCAGGAACTTGGCCAAGCAACTTTCTATAATAGTCAGATCGAATCGAAAACCCGCCAAACTCCTCATGAGTCGTGCAAGAAAACCAAGTAAAGTCATTTTTCTTAAATGTTAAGTCCTCTGGCAAATTGGGTGCTACCCAGTCATATAGCGATTTCGCTGATTGTTGCAGTAGCTTACAAGTATCATGATTAGCTTCAATGACATACACCGTTGCAGCTGGCCCTTTAGTTTCTGTGTTCGCCCATTCCTTTGTTTGATAAGTTTCAACAATGAATGGTTCAAATTTCGCAAGTATCTCCCTATCATATTTCAACTCTTTTCTTGTCACAAAATAGAAAGAGTCCGAGTAATCACACAGTATTTTAATTAATTCACGATACGTCTCATCTGTCGGGTTTTCAATTAACGCCCAGTATTCCATTTCATCACCTCAAATATTTTTGATTCGAAAGTTTATACAGAAATTCTGTCATTCGCCCAACCTTCAATAAAATCCTTTAATGAAGAGGCAACCCATTTTCTGCTATCCGACTCATGATCCCAAACAAAAACATCATCTCTTTGAATGCTTCCATTTAAAATCGCAAATCCAAATAGATCACCATTTCCTGCATCCGAGAAAAAAAGCAAATGATCGAAAGGCATATAAATATCTTTATAATCACAAAAAGTTCTAAAGAACAAGTTATCCTTTAGGATTTGTTTGGTTGACCAAACAAGTGGGCAATTAAACTCGTCAAATACTCCGTTCGTTTCACTCAATAGCTCCAACAAATCGGTAGATAAGTCCACATGTAGCCGCTCTCTTATATGATTAATTTCAGTTATATTTGCGGGCTTTGCGAAATGATAGCCAGTTGTTGCCGATTGAATATATTCTTTCCACATATATACATCTCCTTTTTTATTAATAATCTTTGGTTAGAATATTACTGTACGTTTTCTCCAGCTGATATGTTTCATTAACGACCTACAATAATTATTGTAGGTTGAGTATATATTCAACAAAAAGACACTGAAAATAATTCAGTGCTTTTGTTTAATAATACCTTCACTTAAGTTCGCTCCACATTTTTGAAAACACGCCCTCGTTCATTTCAAAATACACGGCCGTAAATCCATAATAGATATATCCATCTTTAAGAAGAGTGAGTCTAACCTTCGAACCGTCATTTAAGTTAACAGTTAATTCCCTGAAGTCCTCGTTGTTTCGAGAATTACTTATTGGGTCCGAATTTGGTTCGCGGGGAAGCGGCTTCACCTGATTTAGTTCTTCTAGAAAGATATTCAATGTTTCCATATCTGTAACGGGCTGATAATTATCAATATCGTTATCCCAATCACTAAGGCTTCTATACTGTGCAAAGGATACATTATTAACAATATTTAATTGACCAAACACGTCCGCACCACTATTTACCGTTATCCCGTTAAGGTTTTCATAAAACTCTGCGTATTGCTTACCATCCAGTTTTTGATATGTCATTATCCTAAAGTCTTTATCGTATCCCTTTACAGAATAAACGTCTGTTTCTCCGACTGTTGAAGCGAACTCTTCATCATAGGCTTCTTGCTTACTCCATTCATCAATTGTTGCCTTAGTAGTTCCGATTTTTTCACCTATAATGGCTTTTGCATCTGCTGGATCTATCCCTGTCCCTGTTTGGGTATAAATTTTCCCGTTATATACAATCAAGCCAATCATACTCGCACTTGAAGTGTCTTTGGGTAATTTAATAGCTGGGATTTCTATACTTCCATCATCATTAACAACGAGTGTGCCTTTATTGCCTGTTACAACATCTAAGATACCATAATTAAATAAGATGAATGCTCCAACAGACACAAGTATAGCAGTAGCAATTCCGATGCCTCTTACACTAAATCTTTTTCTATCCTTTTTTATTTCTTTCTTTGCCTGTGAAACCCCCAATTTACTTCTTTCACTTAACCCTTCAGGTATTTCAATTTTATTAATTTCTTGTTTAATATTATTGTTCATTTACGCCATCCCCTTTTAGATTATTGCGCAGCTTTTTTAAAGCGCGGTACAATAATGTTTTCGCGGTGCCCAGAGGTATATCCAATGTTTCTGATACTTCTTTAATCGTTAAGTCCTGGTAAAACCTTAGTATAATGACGCTCTTTTCATTTTCATTTAAACATTTGATTAGATCTTGAACGGTCATTTCTAAAATATTAATATCATCAGCATCTTCAACATCATCTGTAATATATTCCTCAAATTCTGGATTTAAGAGAATTACTTTTTTTCGTTTCCTAAGAATATCAAGTGAGCAACTAATTGCTATTCTAATCAACCAGGTTTTGAAAAATTTAGGCTCTTTGAGATTTTTTATTGACTTAAATGAACGGTATGCTGTGTCCTGTACTACATCGAGTGCGTCATTTTGATTTTTCACGTATATAAATGCCGTTCTGTAAATTTCCTTCTCGTATTTCTGAAATAGTTTTAAAAATGCCTCATCATCACCGCTTCTTGCTCTCTCGACTAAATTTATCAATTCCAACCTCCTCCTTCTTCATCTATTAGACGGTCAATGGCTTCGTTTGGCTTTCATTTCTCTAATTTAATAAAAAATCCTTTGTATTATTAAAGCTTAACAAAAATGGTATACAAAAAGCACCGCTAAATGCGATGCTGATGGGTGTAATACTTCAATGTTATTTGTCTAGTTATTCCATAATTTGTACCAATGATCCTATAACGTTACATGTCTTGGTTTCTTCCAAATTAGGGCCAATATAGTTCCTAATAACAGGACGATCGCGGCAAAGTAATAAGGGAAGTTTAAATTGATATCAAATAGAATGCCACCGATAATTGGTCCGATAATATTACCTATACTTGTAAATGTGGAGTTCATGCCACCAACGAATCCTTGTTCATTGCCTGCAATTTTCGATAAGTATGACGTAACGGCTGGCCGTATTAGGTCAAAACCAACGAATAAAACGAACGTCGTCAATAAAACCGTAATGTAAGAATTGACAAAGGTCATTAATAAGACCAAAACTGTTGAAATGGCTAGGGATAAACGAATCAGATTTATTTCTCCCATTAATTTAGTTAATCGATCAAACAGCGCAATTTGCGCAACTGCCCCAATAATTGCACCGCCAGTAATCGCAATGGCTATGTCCTTTGGCGTGAAGCCGAATTTATGATCTACGAACAGACTAAATAACGATTCAAAAGCAGCAAGGCCGAATGATAAAACAAAAATTATTACAAATGCAATGAAATACATAGGGATAAATATGCGACGAAATCCAGTCATCTGACCAGGTAACGGAATTTCCGCCTCCGCCCGTTTCGGTTCTTTCAATAGAAGAATGGAGAGAATTGCAGCAACCACTCCGAGTACCCCTGCTGAGTAGAACGGGACGCGGGTGCCAATCTCTGCCAAAAATCCACCAAGCCCAGGCCCAATGATGAAACCCGTACTGATGGCAGCCGACATATAGCCAAGCGCCTTCGACCTATTTGTCGTTGTCGTAATATCCGCAATGAATGCCGTCACTGCTGGCATGATAAATGCGGCACTTATTCCACCAAGCATACGAGAAATAAATAGGACCTCAACTGTTTTACCCATCCCAAATAAAAACTCCGAAAAACCAAAAACGAATAAGCCTATGACAATCATGATTTTACGTCCGAATTTATCAACCCACTTACCTGCAATTGGAGAGAAAATCAACTGAGTAATCGCAAATGCAGCTACCATATATCCCACAACCGAACCGCTAATATTCAGCTCGTTCATAATCGTAGGCAACACTGGGATGACGAGTCCTATCCCTAAAAATGCGATAAATAAATTCATTAAAAGAATGGCTAAAACGCCTTTTTGATTTTCCATACTTAATCTCCTTAAATTTTCTGCAAGATGGTCGATTGTACAATACTTATAGGTTTTCCATCATTTGAAGATTATAGCATTTTTCGTGTATATATTGCATTTATGTTATCTGATGTATGGTATTTTTAGATAGAACAACTGGTTGTTGATAATCTTAAAAGGAGACTACGACATATGACAAATCACTATGAAAATATTATAGTAGCTGTTGACGGTTCAAAAGAGGCTGAATATGCCTTTCGTAAATCAGTAGAGATTGCATATCGAAATCAAGGATCACAATTACACGTCGTTAATATTATTGATTCCCGTTATTTGGGACCTCTTGATAAAGAAATTGCTGAGCAAGTCAAAGAAAAATCTCGAAAAGTTTTAGATCGCTATAAAGCACGCGCCGCTGCTCTTCGAGTTAAAAATGTAACGCTCATTATTGAAATCGGTTCACCTAAAACGATAATTACAAAAGAAATTGCCAATTGGGTGAAGGCAGACTTAATTATTTGCGGTTCTACGGGGCATCCGCCAGTAGAACGCTTCTTAATCGGTTCGGTTTCTGAAGCAATCGTTCGTACGGCTAAATGCGATGTCTTAGTTGTACGAACGCCTGCTGATTGAACAATAGAAAAAAGCGCTTAGACTTTTTCGTAAGTCTGAGCGCCTTTTTCATGCATTTTGTTTAACTGTTTGAACTGCAGCTTTTCTATCTTGCGCTGCGTGCATCTTAACCATTACTAAACGTGCAAATGGTTGGATAACCACGCTCTCCAAAAATAGGGCGATTAAGAAGTTACGGGGCCAGATCTGGATAAAATGAGCAAAGAAATCAGATGTAAAGCCACTTCCGATAAGATTTCCAATAATCGTCATTGTGAAAGACATGCCTAATACTGTGAAAAGTGTACGGAACATTATACGAGCAGCAAAACCATCTGTTGGTGAAATAAATTTAGATGATAAAAATTCTGCGAAACGACCGATTGCTACAGGTTCAATAATCATAACGATAACCCAAATAATAGGTAACGTGATTAACATGCTCATTGCAACGTCCTTGTTGAATCCTCCAGCTGCAAGGATTATGTTGATTGACCCTATTAATAATACGGATAGTGTGCAGATAATTGCGCCGAATATCGCGCCCTCTTTAGCGTTTTTTGGTAATCTGTTTTCTTGATGCATAGTTTGTTTTTACTTCCTTTCAAAATTATGTTTTTGAGACCAACGCTAAATACAATAAGCAAATACAAAGATGAATATGCCGTTAATAAATCACGCTATGGAGTGAATATACGCAATAGTAAAGGGCTGCTTTTACGCAGCCCGATTTGTCTACTTTATTTATTCACTTTTAATATACTCGGCAATAATGTGGCAATTGTTTTCAAAGGGGTTGCAGATTTTTGCGTTAAGCAAAGCATCATTGCACCCTCGATCGATGCTGTCATCAATAATGCGATAGCGGAAGCTGATTCATTCGAATAACCTTCAGTTATAAGTTTCTCATAGTAAAGGTGTTGAATGTTTTCATATAGAGCACTACAAGCAATGCGGACCGGTTCACTCATCGTGGCCATTTCACTGACGATACTACTAAATGTATAACCGATAATGGTACCATTTTCTTCAAAGTTGTGAATTAACTTATCAATCATTGAGCGTACCGCGTCCTTAGTTAATGGATGCCTACTAAAAATAGCCTCGATATCTGTGGTAATGACTTCATTTAAACCGTGTAAACAAGTAATCAGTAATTCTTCTTTTCCATCTGGAAAATGATGATAAAGCGCTCCTTTTGTAACATTGGCGACTTTTAAGATTTCATTAAGCCCGACACTTTTATAACCTTTTTGTTGAAAAAGGGTTGTAGCAGTATCGATTAGTAGCGATTTTGTATCCATATTTGATGTATAACTCCTAACATACCAACTGGTCTGTTATTAGTATAACAAATTTTCATTCGGAATAATAGTTTTTAGTTTTTTCAATGTTTATACGGGTAAGAACGCGCCTTATTTGAAGAAGTTTTTCTAGATAGATACGGAGTAGAGATTTATTGCGACGGTGGCGGTTGGCACTCCCTTGAGAAAGGGGGTGCTATAGATGATGATAACTTGCAATTTCAATTTGGAATATTCCTTGCTACAGCATTAACAGCGATTGTAGCTATTTTGGTCGCAATTGTTATCACAAACCAAAAAATACCCACCTGTTACCTTTAGCCAGGTCCAATGGGGGTTACTTTTTTACATCTTCGTTAACACTGTTCAGCCGTTCTTCAAGCGGTATATGGCTGTATCAGCTTCGATTAATATCATACATTTGTATTGTAGGTATAGATTTTAACATTTAATTTGAAACCAACCTGTTTCGTGTGGGAAATCTTTTCGGGAAAGACTTTGCTCTGAAATCAATTGTCGATAAGAAGTTATCGTACCATCATGGGAAACGATATAAATCTTTTCTCTTTGTAACAGCTTGCAATTTGCAATGAACGCTTCTGCAATTTCTATGAATTTCGTTTGCTCCATAACATTTATGCCATTCGTCCATAACTCAAGAGGCACATTCTTATCAATTTCAAAAGTTGGATAATCCGCTTTGATTATTTCTAAATCAATTATATTGTCACAGGGCAATGCATTTTCACTTGGAAGTATAGGAAACATTCTCGGAGAGACTAAGGGCGTTACAATCTTTGTACAGGCTACATGCTCACTCCAAATAGACGCTGTTTGTAGCGTTCTTCTTAGCGGACTAATATAAATAATATCTTTATCCGTTAAAGGGAATTTATTTCTTAACAATTCTGCTTGCTTTACGCCTTTAACTGTTAAAGAGGGGTCTTTTATTTGTAAGCTATTTGGTAGATTTACTGTATGTTCTCCCTGACCATGGCGAATCAATACCAACTCCACCTAATCACCACTCTCTATTTGTTATATGACTTTAATCTCATACATACGCATTGATTGAAGATTTCCTGCATATGCCAATTGATTGGAAGCAATGAGCGAACGAATTCTATATTCAATCCATATGTCCGACAAAGATTGATTTGAATTACCCAACACTTCACCAATAACTCTGATAGCATTTATATATTCTAGAGTAGGCATTTCATTATGTAGCCTTATGGCATATTCCAATATAAATGCATCATCCTTTGTTTCTGTATCATCAATAAGTTCTCCTTGTTGCCAAGAACGAACATTGCTCTCACCACTTAGCAATCTTTCTCCTTTTTGTGCATAATCGCTTTTCATTTTCTTTGAAATTGGGCGAGTAGAATTCTTATAAAATTGAGCGAGCTGCTCTGCGTGACATTCTCCCGTATGCCGAATATCAATTCGTACATTTTTGTGTTTCATAAATTCATGCATTGCCGTGAACGTATTTACAAAATTTATTTCGACGTCCCTATCTTTCAATAAATAGCAGCTGATTCGAAGACCTATTTGCTCTGTTGCATTTTCACAAGTCCAAATCGTTACTTTCTCGCCGTCTTCTATTTCCAACAATTTTTGCAAAGTCTGCTGATAGGCTGTTTGATCATCTTCAAAATTTCCCCACTCATTTCGAAATGAAGATTTCAACCAATCATAATGTTGTATTATGCCACTTTCCTTTTGTATATTTGTGATCGGACCAACCGAAAAATCAATTGGGAATCCAATAATCCTATGATTTTGCTTACGAAAAGCATGTTTTAAACCGCCTGTTGCAGAGTCTCCAAACACAAGATGAATCACATAAATCGCCTCCTTAGGACAAATTTAATTGTTTAAGATAACACTGACCTTTTTTTATAAATTCTTTCCAAACACCAACGGTCAAGTAACAGGTAGAAGATAGAAAACATGATCCCTAGAATTGCGAAAGACAATGAAGAACTGCTGCTTAGAAAAAGAACAAACTCTTCAGGACTAAATAGTGCTATAAGAATATAGGGTAGTATAAACCCACAGGGTATCTTTCTTTTTCTCTATGTTTATCCTGTTTATAAGTATTTCAGACAATATAGACCATATCGGCGCATAGAACAATAAAATGGGAACTGCAAATAGACTTACATAAAATAAAAATATGAGTTCAACTCCAATTAGTAAGCTACTCAATAACAAAAATGCAGAAGATAACACTAAAAACAATAATCCCACTACAAGTTTTCTCATAATAACTTCTTTTATTGACATACTAAACGCTCCCTAAAATTGACATGTCACCTATTTCCTCTCAACCAATCTTCTCTCGTCAACTTCATATTCACCGAGTCAATCCAATCCCCTTCAAATTCCATTTCATTTTCATCTATGCTTTCCACAAGAAAGCCCACTTTTTCATAAACATGCCTAGCCCTTGGATTAAAATCAAAAACACTTAGCGTTAGTGCATTAAGTGTTGCATGAGAAAACAAATAATTTATGAATAGTCGGGTTGCTTCCGTTCCAAAACCTTGGTCTCTTCCCCTAGGTCCAATTAATATTCTGAAATTCATACTATGACTTTTTTCATCATATAAATTTGCGACGACTTCCCCAACTAGAATATCTTGAGATTGATCAACAATTGCGAGGTCTAAGCGATCAGTTTGTTCATTTCTCGTATTATACCAGTTGAGCGTGAAATCCCTGTCATAGTGTGAATCACTGCCTGTTAACTTAATAACTTCTTCATCCTGTAAACATTCCTCAATATAAGAAAAATCCCCTTCTTTAAATGGGCGAAGAATGACTTTCTCTCCTTTGAGCGTTGGTTTATCTTTTAAATTTATCACGCTATTTACACTCCAGTTTAACTTTTTATATTAAATCCAATTGAAGCCATTGATTACTCGAATTCATTTTTTGAGACAACTCGCCAACCGTGTGCTTTCAACCTATCAATATAAGTCTCCGTCTCAATATCTTCCCGCTCCAGTACAAGTGGCGACAATGAGACCATGCATTCTTCTTTGGCATAATTAAGCGTGACTTTCACAACCTCATAGCCATTGTGATAATCAGGGGTAAACCCTGGGTCATCCAAAATATCCCCTATTTCTGGACGGAAAGTCGATTCAAAAGTTTTGATTATGACTTCACTTCTATTATTTTCAATTTGATTCTTTATAGATGAGACAAAAATAACTAAATTAATTTTCATTGTGAGCTCCTTCTGTTATAATTTCTCAATTCATCTGTTAATGCTTATCATACATTATTCTGTGTGCTTGTTGCTACTGCTAGTGAGGTAGCTATGCAAGCTGCAACTGTGACTCTTCTAGAATTTTTATAAACGAAAAAGCACTGCAGTAATTGCAATGCCCATTAAGGTCTACTATATAGTTATTTGAACTATCCATATCGAGTTTGATGAACCTCCCGCCACTTAAAACGTACCGTTTTTGAAGTGG
>NZ_JBYHFO010000015.1:0-79490 GCF_057669865.1 Sporosarcina sp. Y1009
GTTAAAGCCCGCGGGGGTTCGAATCCCTCTTCCTCCGCCATTTTAATCAAAATGGTGATATGAAAATCAAGTTGTAGTATTAAGCGTAATGTGTTAAGATTACGAAGTGCGTAAAATTAAATGATAAATGATAAATGATAAATGATAAGTAATCATATAATGTTGTCGCGGGGTGGAGCAAATCACATAACGAAGAATGTGATTAACACCGACAGCGCAGCGTAAGGTGTCAAACTTAACGAATGCGTGAATTCAATTAGTAATCATATTTTATTGTCGCGGGGTGGAGCAGTGGTAGCTCGTCGGGCTCATAATCCGAAGGTCACAGGTTCAAATCCTGTCCCCGCAACCAATTTCTAAGGTATCAAACTTATCAAATGTGTGAAATCAATAAGTAATCATATAATATTGTCGCGGGGTGGAGCAGTGGTAGCTCGTCGGGCTCATAACCCGAAGGTCACAGGTTCAAATCCTGTCCCCGCAACCAAATGGTCCCGTGGTGTAGCGGTTAACATGCCTGCCTGTCACGCAGGAGATCGCGGGTTCGATTCCCGTCGGGACCGCCATTTATGTGTAATACATACATAAAAATATAGTGAATATATCATGTTTGGCTCAGTAGCTCAGTCGGTAGAGCAAAGGACTGAAAATCCTTGTGTCGGCGGTTCGATTCCGTCCTGAGCCACCATTTAGCGAGTGTAGTTTAATGGCAAAACCTCAGCCTTCCAAGCTGATGATGAGGGTTCGATTCCCTTCACTCGCTCCAATGGGCCTATAGCTCAGCTGGTTAGAGCGCACGCCTGATAAGCGTGAGGTCGGTGGTTCGAGTCCACTTAGGCCCACCATTCCGCAGTAGCTCAGTGGTAGAGCAATCGGCTGTTAACCGATCGGTCGTAGGTTCGAATCCTACCTGCGGAGCCAATTTATTCGGGGAAGTACTCAAGCGGCTCAAGAGGTGCCCCTGCTAAGGGCATAGATCGCGTAAGCGGTGCGAGGGTTCGAATCCCTCCTTCTCCGCCATATTTTTTGGCCCCTTGGTCAAGCGGTTAAGACACCGCCCTTTCACGGCGGTATCACGGGTTCGAATCCCGTAGGGGTCATAAAAGCAATAACAAAAAACTGTTTCGATTTACTGGAAAACTTCAGTAAATGAAACAGTTTTTTTGTTGTCTTCAAACATAAACAAGAATAAAAAGAAAGTGATAGCGAAACGCTTATGGTTCTAAGCGCTTCGATCGCGCTAGAGCAAAGCTGTTATTAAGTATAAAGAAATTGGTGTTCATTTAGGATGAGCTAATTATAATTCCTTCTGTAGGATTTATAAGAAGTGTTGATTGGAACGAAAGGCGACGACTCTTGCGGGAACAGCACGAGCTGAAGACCCTGAACTGAACGATGCGAGGGAAGCCGCTGAAGCCGTGCCGCGAAAAGCATTCGCCTGTAGCGGAAATCAAACTTACTAATTGACTGGACAACAAAAAAGGGTGGCATTTAAATACACCACCCCAACATTTGACTTAGAACCGAAAAAATCATGAAATTTCATTTGTCAGGAATTGTTCGTATTATTTGTTACACTCTTTCCAATAATATTATCTACTCTAGATGTATCGTCGTCATCTTGAACATTATCGTCCATGTACGAAGTTTTTTCACTGTCAATAAAATCAGAAGGGCTGTCGGATGTACCAAACTCTGCTACCGCATCAAAACTGTTTTGATAATCGATTGCACGGGAGTCTCTAGTACTCTCAAATGGATTTTCAATTTCGTTTATAGCAACATCTACTTCCACGGACTGCTCTTTGATTTCGGCATGTTCAATACAGAGAGTCGTGTAAGGTACGATTTTTAGTCGTTCATAAGGTATGTCGGTATTACATACCTGGCATTTTCCATAGGAACCTTCCTTCATCGCATCTAGTGCACTATTTACCTTACTTAGTTCGGATTCAGCATGTTCATGCAGTGCTAAATCTTTCTCCCTTTCGAATAATTCGGTTCCCATATCTGCTGGGTGATTGTCATAAGAAGACAGTTCCCCCATAGATTCCTTAGCACTTTCTTTGAGATATGTCTCTTCTTCATTTACAGTCGAATTTTTTCTTAGATCTAATAATTCTTTTTTTAGTGTTGCAAGCTCTCTATCAGATAACATGTTAAATCCCAACCTTCTCATATTTTTTTTAGTATATCCATCTTATTAACACTGATTCCTTATTTTATGGTTAAGTAAAACATAATTTGAAAAAACATCTATAATAATAGGATTTAAATCAATTGACTTTCTGAGTAAAACTTCCGATTTGTTTTATTCGAATTTGGAGATTTGGGATATGCCAATCGTTAATAATGATGAATGGTGTGGTAGAATAGAGGTATGAGAATTAATTTGGGTTCATTAAGAAGGAGATAGTAATTCCTTCATGGAGGTAAGAAAATGAGTCGAAAAATAACTGAAATGAAAAAAAGAGAGCGTGAAATTGTTGTTTCCGACTATCGATTTTTTTCAGAAACAATCGAAATTGGGCGAATTTCTCCTTTATCTTTTTTAGAAGCAGGAAGTAATTATAAAGAAGAGCATTTTTATTGGCAAAACGCAGATCGAACTTTAACGATTGTCGGTCTTGGACACGCAGAAGTTATTACGAGCGATACAGATGATAAGCGTTTTATTGAAGTTTCAAAACGATGGGAAGAATTATGTACTGTTTTAATTAAAGAGGAACGGGATATTGCACCCATCCTTTTTGGTGGATTTTCATTTGATCCTAAAAGTGTTAAAAACTCAGAGTGGGATGGGTTTCCATCTGCCTATTTTGTCGTTCCTTCATTCCAATTAATCAATAAGAATGGTCAAATGTTTATCTCGATTAACTTAATCACTTCGAATAGCAATGCTGTCGAAGAATTTGATGCATTGCGACAGGAGAGGGATCGATTAATTCATATTGCTGAAGTCCATGAATTTGTAACTCCGATGAAGCCAACCGTTAGTAATATCACAGAAGTTAATAAAGAATCCTATTTGAAAGCGGTTCAAGATGTAACCAATCAAATTAAAAATGGAGAAGCGGAGAAAGTAGTGATTGCCCGTTCGTTAGCGCTGGACTTTGAAGAAGAGGTTTCAAGCGTAGCGGCCCTTCATTATATTACGAGTGAGCAACAAGAGAGTTATCATTTTGGCTTACAAGTAGATGGTCAGTTTTTCTTTGGTGCGACGCCAGAGCGTCTTATTGAAATCGAAGGTGGACAAGCTTATTCGGCTTGTGTAGCTGGATCTATTAAGCGTGGAAAAACAGCTATGGAGGACCGTGAATTTGGTGAGGAGTTATTAAATGATGATAAAAACCGGGAAGAACATCACTATGTTGTAAAAATGATTTCAGAAGTGTTTCATAAAAACTGTACAGAAGTCTCTATGCCATCAGAGCCGAAACTAATGAGAATTCGTGATATTCAACATTTATTTACTTCAATCGAAGGAAAACTTGAGCATGGATCAGATATATTTACATTAGTTGAAGAGTTGCATCCAACACCTGCATTAGGTGGGGTTCCAACAGATAAGGCGCTAGAGGTGATACGTCGAGAGGAAAAGATGGATCGTGGTTATTATGCTGCGCCGATTGGGTGGACAGATAGTGATGGCAATGGTGAATTTGCAGTTGCGATACGATCGGGACTGTTAGACGGAGAGAAAGCTTATTTATATGCTGGCGGCGGAATTGTTGCTGATTCAGTGCCGGAGACCGAATATGATGAAACTTGGGTGAAGTTTAGACCAGTTTTACGGGCACTTGGAGGGAAATTGAATGGGTAACAAAAAAACGTTGACGAATTACGTACGTCGAATGACCAGTGCATTAATGAATGCAGGCGTAAAATCAGTAGTCATTAGTCCTGGCTCTAGATCGACGCCTTTAGCTTATGCTTTTGTAACGACTGAATCATTAGATGTATACATGCAAATAGATGAGCGGTCGGCTGGCTATTTTGCACTTGGATTAGCGAAGGCATCCGGTGAGCCTGTCGTTCTTTTATGTACTTCTGGGACTGCAGCATCGAATTACTTTCCAGCGGTTACAGAAGCGCATTATGCGCGTTTACCGCTCATTGTAATAACTGCAGATCGACCACATGAATTACGTGAAGTTGGTGCTCCACAAGCAATTGATCAAGTTCAACTTTATGGGAATCATGTGAAATACAGCGTTGACCTTCCGTTGGCAGAAGAGAATCCTGATATCGATGATTATATTGAGCGGCATATCCAACGAGCAGTTTCAAAATCGCTGACTGCACCTATTGGACCGATTCATCTCAATGTCCCGTTTAGAGAGCCACTGATGATTGATTTTGACATGCAGGCTCCTGCTACAACGTTTGTTCAACATATGCTTGGTAAAGATTTACTTGATGAATCGACAAAGCAGTTTATAGGGGAAATTCTTGAAGAGACCAACAACGGGCTTTTAATAATCGGGGAATTACCCATCGGCATCAATACGGCATTATTTTGGGAATTTGCGGGTGCTTTGAACTGGCCGGTACTATGTGATCCTTTATCAAATCTCCGAGCCAACGTACCTAAAAAGTTTATGCACCTTTGTATAGATCGATACGATGCTTTGTTAAAAAGTGAAAAGTTTAAGGGAAAAGTTATTCCTGATACAGTTATCCGTTTAGGTGCACAGCCTGTTTCAAAACCATTATCACTTTTCTTGAAAAAAGTGAGACCCGAAAAGGTTATTTTAGTAGATGAATCACCAGAATTTAGAGATTCACTTGGGATTGGGACACATCATATTCAAGCTTCCACGGAGGCATTTCTTCAAATTCACGTAGAGAAAAAGGAAACGTCTTATACTAAAATTTGGCGAAAAGCTAACGATGAGGCAGCAATTGTCATGGAGAATTCATCTGCAAAGACGAATGATGAAGGCGCTTATACCAATTTATTATTTTCTTATGTACCGGATGGATCTGACTTAATTAGTGGAAGTAGTATGCCAATTCGAGATGTCGATACTTTTTTCGGGAAAACGGATAAGGATATTACTATTTTTGCAAATCGTGGAACGAATGGTATTGATGGTGTTGTTTCGACCGCATTTGGCATACAGGCAGCTAGAAAACGTCCGACTTGGTTGTTGATTGGTGATTTGTCATTTTTACATGATATAAACGGACTGATTGTGTCGAGATTCCACGAAACGGATTTAACCATAGTTATCATGAATAATGATGGTGGTGGTATTTTTTCTTATCTTCCACAAGCTGATTCTGGAGACCATTTTGAAAGGCTTTTTGGTACACCAACCGGCTTAACTTTTGAACATATTGCAGCCATGTATGATGCACAGTATGCTTCCATTGAATCTTTGGAAGAATTTGAGCAAGAAATAGCTAAAGAAAAAGTGAAACCGATTCGTATGATTGAAGTGTTTACTGATCGCACAGAAAACGTAAAGGCACATCGTTCCCTGTGGAATGAAATTACGAATAGAATTGATAACAATGAGTGAAGAAATTATTTCAATTAATGGCGTGGATTATTGTGTTCAGCAGAGGAATAATCAAACTTCATTGCCGGTTATTGTTTTTCTGCATGGATTTACAGGAAGTAAGAATACATGGACTGAAATAATTGATTTATTGAAAGGGTCTTATCATACAGTTGCTATCGATTTAATGGGACATGGAGAAACGTCAATGCCGCAAGACTTTAATCGCTATTCGATGGAAAATCAAATTGCAGATTTAGAAACCTTATTTAACAAACTAGAAATTAGTCATTTTACGCTGGTGGGCTATTCAATGGGGGGACGCATTGCACTGGGCTATACAATTAAGTATCCCGACCGTGTGACATCTTTAATTCTTGAAAGTTCGACACCCGGTTTGAAGACGGATATCGAACGAATAGAACGAATAGAGAAGGATAAGTCACTTGCACAGAAGATCAGTCGTGAAGGCATAGATTTATTCGTTGATTTTTGGGAGAATATTCCTCTCTTTAATTCGCAAAAGAAGTTATCGAAAGAACGACAACAAAAAATTCGAGATGAGCGGTTAAAGCAGAGAGAGGTCGGATTAGCGAATAGCTTACTTGGCATTGGAACGGGTAGTCAGCCTTCGTATTGGTCTATGCTTGAAGAAATAAATCGGCCAGTATTCCTAATTACGGGTGAAATCGACAAAAAGTTCGTTAAAATTGCCCAGGAAATGATAAAAATACTGCGTTTTTCAAAACAGCGAATTGTAAAAGATGCGGGGCATGCATTACATGTGGAAAAACCGACTATATTTGCTACAATGATAGAGGAGCATATTCAAGAGATAATCTTAGAGGAGGAAAAATAATGACTCGTCAATGGGAAACATTACGTACATATGAGGATATAAAATATGAAAAGTATAGCGGCATTGCAAAGATTACGATTAATCGCCCTGAGGTGCGTAACGCATTTCGCCCTAAAACGGTTATGGAACTAATTGATGCATTTTCACGTGCGCGTGACGATGCAAGTATTGGTGTAATTGTATTAACTGGTGAAGGTGAAAAGGCATTTTGTTCAGGTGGAGACCAAAGCGTACGCGGTCACGGTGGATATGTTGGAGAAGACGAAATTCCACGTCTAAACGTTCTTGATTTACAACGTTTAATCCGCGTAATCCCTAAACCAGTTGTTGCAATGGTTTCAGGCTTTGCAATTGGTGGAGGCCATGTTTTACATGTTGTTTGTGACTTAACGATTGCTGCAGACAATGCTATCTTCGGACAAACAGGTCCAAAAGTGGGATCATTTGATGCTGGATATGGTTCAGGATATCTTGCGCGTATTGTTGGTCATAAAAAAGCGCGTGAAATTTGGTTCTTATGCCGTCAATACGATGCGCAAGAAGCACTTGATATGGGGCTTGTAAATACGGTGGTTCCATACGAACAATTAGAAGATGAAACAGTTCAATGGTGTGAAGAGATGCTCTCTATGAGCCCAACAGCACTCCGTTTCGTTAAAGCAGCTATGAACGCAGACACAGATGGTCTTGCGGGACTTCAACAAATGGCTGGAGACGCAACTTTACTGTACTATACAACGGATGAAGCAAAAGAAGGCCGCGATGCATTTAAAGAGAAACGCAAACCGGACTTTGGTCAATTCCCACGCTTCCCATAATTAATTAATCAAAGGAGCTGCCCGTCTAGATATGGGCAGCTTTTTCTGAATGGATGGTGATTTTTTTTGATACCTAATTGGTTAAGACAACGGGTTTATTTGACGCCAGACAGGATTGCATTATCGTATCAAGGCGAGCGTTGGACGTTTCGAGAACTTGAAGAAAGGTCACTAACACTTGCGCGAAAACTTAAATCGAATGCATTAGAAAACGGCGACAGGATTGCATTACTTGGCCCGTCAAATGATGAAATGGTTTTTCTGATTCATGCGTGTATGTTGCATGGATTAGAAATTGTCATGTTAAATAGTCGGTTATCTCAAACAGAAATTGAATGGCAGGTAGAGGATTCAAAGGCTTCGATTGTTCTGGTGGCGGACGAGCTTGACTATTTACTGGGCAATGTTTTAATTCCCACATTATCTTTCGGTGAAATCCAGCGAAGTGTCGAAAGTTTCATTGAGATTGATGACTATTGGAAAGCTGATCGGACAATTACGATTATGTATACTTCAGGCACCACTGGACATCCAAAGGGTGTTCGACAAACAGCGAATAATCATACATCTAGTGCGATTTCCTCGGTTTTGAATTTAGGATTAGATGAAAAGGATGTATGGTTATGTTCGGTCCCATTATTTCATATAAGTGGATTTTCCATACTCGTCCGTTCTGTTTTGTACGGAATGGAAGTGAAATTATACGACAAATTTAATGTTGAATCGGTCTATCAGGATATTCAACAAGGTGTAGTGACACGCATTTCTGTTGTTGCGGTTACGTTGGAAAAAATCCTGAGTGAATTTGAAAAACACGGGACGGTCGCTCATTCATCATTTAAGTCGATGCTTGCTGGAGGCGGTCCGGTTCCGATTGATTATTTGGAGAGAGCGCAAAATTGCCGAATTCCGGTACTTCAAACTTACGGGATGACAGAGACAAGTTCTCAGACAGCCACACTTTCTGCACAAGATGCGATACGAAAGTTAGGATCTGCAGGGAAACCATTGTTTTTCAATCAAATAAAAATAAATAATGTTGATAGTCCGCTGGAAAATGGAGAGGTCTATATTCGAGGACCTCATGTAACACCAGGATATATAGGGCATGCTTCAGAAAAAAGTCCATTAATTGATGGTTGGCTTCCAACAGGTGATATCGGTTATTTTGATGAAGAAGGTTATTTATTTATTGTAGACCGACGTACGGATTTGATCATTTCAGGTGGGGAGAATATTTATCCAGCTGAAATTGAAAATATACTTGCGGGACATCCGCATATTTCTGAAGCTGGTGTTTGTGGGGTAGATGATGATGAGTGGGGAAGTGTTCCTGCAGCATTTGTTGTAGTTTCACAAGATGTGACAGAAAACGAGTTATTCGAGTTCTGTCAAAAGCGACTCGCACGATATAAAGTGCCGAAACAATTTTACTTTGTCGAAAAATTACCCAGAAATGCATCCAATAAATTACTACGGCGGGAGTTGAAGGAATGGGTGGATTTACAATAACTGAAATTCGATTATATCGCGTTTTGGTTCCTTTGAAAAAACACTTTTCAACCCATCTACAAACCGTGACGGATCGAGAAAGTATTTTTGTGGAAATGGTCGATTCAACCGGCATGATTGGATTAGGTGAGTGTGTGGCGTTCAGTTCTCCTTGGTATACGGAGGAAACGGTACAAACATGTTGGGACTCACTTATTAATTGGCTTGTTCCTGCTTTGCTCGACAAGGATTTTTCGCATCCAGCCGAAGTAGTCGCTGAATTGGATGCTGTAAAAGGAAACCGAATGGCAAAAGCTTGTCTTGATCAAGCTTCTTGGGATTTGTATGCAAGGCGAAACAAAGTACCCCTGTGGAAGCTTCTTGGAGGTGTCCAGCCGCATATTGATGCGGGCGTCGTGTTAACAGGTGGAATGGATGAATGTATGCGTCAAAGAATTCAAGATGCAAAAGATACAGGTTATAAACGGGTGAAAGTAAAGATTGATGAGACGACAGATGCACATGCAGTTAAAAGAATAGTGGAAGGTTTTCAAGATATATTGTTTTTTGCAGACGCGAATGGTCTTTTCGATAAACTTGGGTTGGATGCCCTTTTACAGTTCGATCACATTGGCTTAACCTTGATTGAACAACCTTTTGAAGACGTGGCTTGGGATAAGCATGTGAATGCAGCAGCGCGCATGGAAACAGCGATAGCGCTCGACGAAAGTATATGTTCCGTAGAAGATGCAAGTCGTCTAGCATCGAGCGGTGCAGCTGAGATTATCGTGTTAAAACCGGGCAGAGTTGGTGGAACGACGGAAGCGTTAAAGATTATAGATGTTGTAAAAGAAAATGATTTGGGCATTTGGATAGGCGGAATGATTGAGTTTGGCGTTTCAAAAGCTCATAATCTGGCTTTGGCATCTCTTGCCGAGTTTTCACTACCTGGTGATTTTAGTGCCTCGAGTCACTTTTGGGAAGAAGATCCTGTGGAACCACCCATTACCATTGAAAATGGGGTAATTCACCTTACAGACAGTCCTGGTATTGGCGTGACTTTAAATAAATCACTCGTTGAAAAATATCTGGTCGAGATGTATAACAGTAATAAGTGAAAAAAAGGATTGCCGAGTTTAGGCAGTCCTTCCTTATTTTCCACCCAATGCTTTTTCGAGTGTTTGAACATTATATTCCATCAATGTAAAATAGTCTTCGTTATTTTTAATATCCTCATTCGTTAATACACCTAGATTATGCAGCATTAATGACTCTGCCCCAATTTCTTTTTGAATCACTTCTGTTAGTTTGGAAGAAATGTTTTGTTCAAATAATACGTATTTCACATTATGTTCTTTTGCTTCTTCAACAATCGTTGTCAATTGCTTTTGAGAAGGTTCACTTTGTGAGTTTAGACCAGCAATGGCAATTTGTTCTAATCCGTAAGTATCTGCGATGTAGCCGAATGCAGCATGTGACACAAAAAATGTTTTTGAAGGTGCGTTCGATGCCATATCAATAAATTGGCGATCAAGTTTTAGTAAGTCATTTTGTAAGGTTTCATAGTTTTTTTCAAAAAGCTCTTTTTTGTCTGGTGCGATGTCAATTAATGATTCTTTAATCGCGTACGCTAACGCATCGCTTAACACTGGAGACATCCATACATGAGGGTCGAATTCCCCGTGGTCATGATGCTCATCTTCGCTGTGGTCATGATTTTCATCTTCACTGTGGCCAACTTCTAGTTCCTCATGTTCCTCATGTTCCACATCTAGCATATCTTCGGTAATCCATTCAGCCGTTGGGATCATTTTCACATGCTCATTTTTCATCGTTTTTTCGGCATTTTCAACAAAGCCTTCAAGGCCAAGTCCGATATAAAAAAATAAGTCCGCATTTGCAAGGCCAATCATATCTTTTTGTGTAGGGTCGAATGTATGCTCATCTGCGCCAGGAGGATAGATTGATTGGACAGTAATCTCATCTCCACCAATACGCTCTGCGAAATATTGAAGGGGATAAACAGTGGTGTAAATTGAGATTAGTTCATCATCTTTTTCTTCTAGTGGCTTATTACAAGCAACAAGAATGCTTAGTACCAATGCAAGCATAGAGATTATAATTATTTTTTTCTTCTTCAAGGGAATTAATCCTCCGTTATCTAAATAGTAATCGTTACGATTTGATGTTTACTTTTTTATCATACAAGAGATGTGAGGATTTCGCAATATAAAAATAAAAAAAGTTCAGCATTGGACTGAACCTTTAAGAATCAAGCAGGATCTTTTGTTTTTTTATCGGGAACGGGGTCAAATCCACCTTCATGAAAAGGATGGCATTTTGAAATCCGTCGAACGGCTAACCATGAACCTTTCAATGCACCATGCGTTTCAATGGCTTCAAGTCCATAATTTGAACAAGTTGGGTGAAATCGGCATGATGGTGGCATCATTGGTGAAATCGCTTTTTGATAGATTTTTATAATTCCTTTAAGTATCTTTTTCATATCAATTCTCCTTAATGTTTATTGTAGGGTGAATTGTGGTAAATTAACAGTGAGACGAATTATATTATATAAGGAGATGTTTTTATGTCAACGGCACTTATTAAAGAAATGAACGTACAGGTTTCAACTTGGTCGGTCATGTATACGAAATTACACAATTATCATTGGTATGTGAAAGGCCATCAATTTTTTACATTGCACGAGAAATTTGAAGAACTATATAACGAAGCGACTGCGCATATGGATGAAATCGCTGAACGTATTCTAACGCTTGGCGGAGATCCAGTCGCTACATTAAAAGAACATTTGGAGCAATCTGTCGTTAAAGAGGCGAAAGGTGACGAAAAAGCAGATAAAATGGTGGCGACGATTGTCGATGATTTCAGCGCAATTATGGAATCATTAAAAAAAGGAATGGACGAAGCAGCTAAAGTTGGCGACGACATGACTGAGGATTTGTTAAATGCTACCTATCAAAGTATTGAGAAACATCAGTGGATGCTAAATGCATTCCTTGGTGAAGATAATAGTTAATTGATCTTAAACATGTATCCTAAATTGGGATGCATGTTTTTTTTATTGTAGACCATCCTATCTATAAAAAAGGATGGTTTTTGTATGGAAAAGTATCATATGTATGTTTCGATTGCTCAACAGCGGGTCCATCATCACCCTGACGATTCGATATGGGATTATAAAGTGACGGTTCCCAGGCAGTACGTGCCAATATTTCATGCATTATTTAGACAGTCGAGCGAGCTGGAATTTCAGAACTTTTTACGCGCGCATCTTCCTTATATTCCTTATCACTATGACAAAGATAATGACAAAATCGATGAAAGGACTAAAAAGGTATATGCGTTAATACATGAATTTACGGATGATGAGTCGAAGAGGTTTATCGAACAACTACCGTATTTCCGTTGAATCAAACCCTTTTGTTCGCTACACTGAATGAAAGGATGTGAGTTCAATCGTTACATTTAAAGATTTAAATGGCACACAGGTCGATCTGACATTCGGAGAAAATCGATTCGGAATGGAAGCTCGACATGTGCTTGTTGTTTTGAGAAGTAATGGTAAATGGTTACTTACACGACATACTGTTCGTGGTATTGAATTCCCTGGAGGTAAGGCTGAGGAGGGGGAGACGATTGAAGAAGCGGCCATTCGTGAAACAATCGAAGAAACAGGTGTGACGATAACCAATCTTGTGAAATTTGCTGAGTATGTTGTACAAAGTAATGTAACATTTTGTAAAGCGGTGTTTACGGCAGATATTGCGCATATTGACGAAAATCCGACGCTTCATGAGACAGAGGGGGCGGTTTGGATGACTGATGACGAGTTAGCGAATTGTGAAACATTGAGTTTTCATATGAAGGATGAGGGAATGTCCGCAATTCGAAAGTGGGTGGAATTGTATGAAAAGTGATGGAATGGTTGCGTCTAGACGTATTTATCCCTCGCCAAATCCAAATGTTCGACTAGAGGAAATCACTTATTGGTCGGATGGTTTGAAAGTGAAAGGTTTGCTTGCAGAACCAGTTGCGGATGGACGATATGAAGGCATTATTTATTTGCGGGGCGGCATTCAACATGTGGGAATGGTAAGACCTGCGCGCATTGCACAATTGGCATCGAATGGATTTGTTGTGTTCGCACCATATTACCGTGGGAATCGTGGCGGTGAGGGCCGTGATGAATTTGCGGGGGATGATCGTTTGGATGCGGTGAATGCAGTGGATGTTTTGAAACAGCAACCGAAGATAATCGCTGATCGCATTCATTTATTGGCATTTTCACGTGGTGGGATTATGGCACTTTGGACTGCGATTTTACGTGAGGATATTAAGTCTGTCGTTATGTGGGCAGGTGTGTCGGATGTTGTTTTTACATATCATGAACGGGTAGATTTAAGGCGGATGATGAGACGTGTTATTGGTGGGACGCCTACTAATAATCCGGATGCTTATCGGGAAAGAACTGCTTTGCTTCGAATTAATGAACTCGATGCGAATGTTTTGATTATCCACGGTGAGCTTGATGAAAATGTTTCGATTGAACAGGCAAAGTTACTGGAGAATTCACTTGGTGAGCATAATAAAGATTATGAAACTTGGTATTTTCCGAAGTATACGCATTATTTTCCACCTGTGAAAAATGCTGAGGTTGTTCGAGGTCTTTGTGATTGGATGAGGAGTCAGGGGAAGTAAAGGTTGAATTCTGTTACTAAATACCACTTGTATATTAATACCGTTGATTTCCACTCCGGGCGGACGCTTTCCTGCGGGCGAGCGCCGAGCCGCTTCCTTCGCTACGCTCAGTCCAGGGTCTCGCCTGTCTCGCTTTTCCCGCGGGAGTCGCCGCCCTCCGTTCCAATCAACTATAGATTTCATTATACAAAGTTAGTATATAAAGTGACTCCTAACAATTGCGGAGTTTTCGGACAATACAATGTTTGAAAAGTTCCTTTTAAAGGAAATAAACAAAAAGTATATGAGGAGAGAGTAGCTTGAATCTCCTCATATACTTTATTTTTTATTATGCAGTGGGTCCGCCTTTTGAGATGATTTCTTCTGTGACGGTGCCGAATTTTTTGAAGTTTTCTCGGAATAGATCTGCTAATTCATTTGCTTTTTTATCGTAGTCAGCTTTATCAGCCCAGGCATTGCGTGGGTTTAGGATTTCAGTTGGAACGCCTTCGATTGATGTTGGCATATTTAAACCAAATATGCTGTTTTCTTCAGTTTCGACGTTATTAAGTTTTCCAGCGAGTGCTGCGCGTACCATTGATCGTGTGTATTTTAATTCCATGCGTTTTCCTACGCCGTATGCTCCGCCGGTCCAACCTGTGTTGACGAGGAATACTTGTGCGTTGTGTTCGTCGATTTTCTTCCCTAACATTTCTGCGTAGACCGTTGCATGTAATGGAAGGAACGGTGAACCGAAGCAAGTTGAGAATGTTGCTTCTGGTGATGTAACGCCGCGCTCTGTTCCAGCAAGTTTTGATGTGAATCCGCTTAGGAAATGATACATTGCTTGTTCTTTTGTTAACTTTGAAATAGGCGGCAGTACACCGAATGCATCCGCTGTCAAAAACACGATTGTGTTTGGATGGCCTGCAACTGATGGTGTAACGATATTATCAATATTATGGATTGGATATGCTGCGCGTGTATTTTCTGTTAATGAACCATCGTCATAATCGGGAATACGTGTATCAGAATCGACAACTACGTTTTCTAGAACAGAACCGAAACGGATTGCACCAAAAATTTCAGGCTCTTTTTCTGCTGATAGATTGATACATTTCGCATAGCAACCGCCTTCAATATTGAAGACGCCGTTATCAGACCAACCGTGCTCATCGTCTCCAATAAGTTTACGGTCCGCATCTGCGGAAAGTGTCGTTTTTCCTGTACCTGAAAGTCCAAAGAACAATGCAACGTCGCCGTCTTGACCAACGTTAGCCGAACAATGCATCGGCATAATATCTTTTTCAGGTAGCAAGTAGTTCATGATGGAGAAAATCGATTTCTTCATTTCACCGGCATACTCAGTTCCGCCAATTAAGATAATCCGCTTTTCCATATTCACGATAATGAAAGTTTCAGAGTCAGTTCCGTCGATTTCAGGGTCTGCTTTAAATGTTGGTGCTGAGACGACAGTGAACTGTGCATCATGTGTTTCAAGTTCTTCTTTTGTCGGGCGAATGAATAATTGATGGACAAACAAGTTATGCCAAGCATATTCATTCACGACTTGAATAGAAAGGCGGGAAGCGGGATCCGCACCGGCAAATCCTTTAAAAACAAATAGCTCATCTTTTAATTGTAAGTATGAAATTACTTTGTCATATAATGCATCAAAGATTTCTGCAGAGATTGGACGGTTTACAGCTCCCCAATCGATTTTATCTTTTGAAGAAGCTTCTTCAACGATATACTTATCTTTGGGCGAACGACCTGTATATTTTCCTGTCTGCGCCGTTACTGCACCGTCTGCAGTGAGTATTGCCTCGCCTCGTGAAGTTGTTTTTTCAACAAGCTGTGGAACCGAAAGTTGAATATTCACGTTGCTGCCAGAAAGAAGATTTTTTAGCTCGTTACCAATTTTCGCTGAAATCATAGATTAGTCCCGTCCTTTGCAATTTAGTCCCTTAGGGGTGGTTTGTCATCACATTTGTTAATTAGTATAACACATTTAAAATAATATACTATACTAGTGATAAGTGCAACTACAATTAAGAAAGAAAGTTGACTTATTGCGAGCAGTTTCGTAAAATGTACTATTGAACGGATACTCTTATCCCGAGCTGGTGGAGGGGCAGTCCCTATGAAACCCGGCAACCTGTATGAACCTATGATGTTCATGCAAAGGTGCTAAACCTGATGCAAGGTGAAACTCCTTGGATGATAAGAGTGAAGGGTGCTTTGAAATTACGCCTTTCCTCATGTATACACGTGAGAGGAAGGCTTTTTTAAATATGTTTACCCTTTATCCTCGTGTGCAAAGCTCGTAATGGCGATTAAAGCCGTTCCCCTGTATGAATTGGGGCTTGACATGGGAAAATGAGTACCGTATCAATCTCGTAGGATATAAGGAGGAAATAATATGACAAACCGCCGTCTGTTTACGTCAGAATCAGTGACAGAGGGACATCCGGACAAAATGTGTGATCAGATTTCTGATGCCATTCTGGATGCGATTTTAGAAGAAGATCCAAATGCACGTGTTGCCTGTGAAACGACCATCACCACAGGTCTCGTTCTTGTTGCAGGTGAAATTACAACATCGACATATGTTGATATTCCAAAAGTAGTTCGCGAGACAGTAAAAGAAATAGGTTATACTCGTGCGAAGTTTGGTTTTGATTGGGAAACGTCAGCAGTTTTGACTGCAATTGACGAACAATCAGCAGATATCGCAGCAGGTGTAGACCAGGCACTAGAGGCACGGGAAGGTTCTATGACCGATGAAGACATCGAAGCAATTGGCGCAGGAGATCAAGGACTCATGTTCGGATATGCTTGCAATGAAACACCAGAACTCATGCCGCTTCCGATTAGTATGTCACATAAGCTTTCAAAAGAGCTTGCAAGGGTAAGAAAGGAAGAAATTCTTCCCTATTTACGTCCAGATGGTAAAACACAAGTGACTGTAGAATATGATGAAAACAATAAACCTTTGCGAATTGACACAATCGTTATCTCTACTCAACATGATCCAGAGGTAACGCTTGAAGAAATTCAACGAGACATTAAAAAATACGTGATTGAACCGGTTGTACCAGCTGCATTAATTGATGAAGATACAAAATACTTCATTAATCCAACGGGACGATTTGTAATTGGTGGTCCACAAGGGGATGCAGGACTAACGGGACGCAAAATTATTGTCGATACTTACGGCGGCTATGCGCGTCACGGCGGGGGCGCATTTTCTGGGAAAGATCCGACAAAAGTAGACCGTTCAGCATCTTACGCAGCACGTTATGTTGCGAAAAACATCGTAGCAGCAGGTCTTGCAGATAGCTGTGAAGTTCAACTTGCGTATGCCATTGGTGTTGCAAGGCCCGTTTCGATTTCGATTAATACATTTGGAACAGGCACAGTAGATGAGAGCAAGCTCGTCGAAGTTGTTCGTGAGTTATTCGACCTTCGTCCAGCAGGCATTATTAAAATGCTCGACCTTCGTCGTCCGATTTATAAACAAACAGCCGCTTATGGTCACTTTGGCCGTACGGATATTGATCTTCCGTGGGAGCACACTGATAAAGCAGAAGCATTGAAAGAACTAGCAAATAAATAATGAAAAAGCGTTAGAAGGGAAAAATCTCTTCTAGCGCTTTTTATTTGGAAGATATATCATGCTAGTAAAGAGACAGCGGGGTGATTACCATGAACATGATTGGGTTAATAGCCATTGTCGGCATAGTAGGGTTTATTATCATCGCTATGGTCATTTTTTTAGTGATAAAAAAATAAGCGCAACCGCAATAGGGTTGCGCTTTTTAATAACTATAGCAAATTCAGTACTAATTATGTTTTAGTCCAAGTAAGAATTTTATAACACTTTCTTATTGGTTATCTCTATTTCTGCAAACTCTTATAATACTGCCCCTTTTCCGCGTACTCTCTGACGACGCGCTCCATATCCGCACGGTCTTCGTCATTTAATTCGCGGACGACTTTTGCAGGGGAGCCGAGTGCTAACATATTTGGGGGAATCTTTTTTCCAGGGGGTACTAAACTGCCGGCCCCAATGAATGCGCCCTCGCCGATTTCAGCTCCGTCTAAAATAATTGAACCCATGCCGATCAATGCACCTTTTCTAACTGTGCAACTATGTAGTGTCACTTGGTGTCCTATTGTTACTTCGTCTTCGATAATAAGCGGAAACTTAGGGCTTTGATGAAGGCAACTTAAATCTTGGATACTCACCTTTTTTCCAATGATAACGGGTGATACGTCGCCGCGAATGACAGTGTTAAACCATACGCTCGTTTCAGCGCCGATTGTCACATCACCCGTAATTGTCGCGTAATCTGCAATGAAAACGGACGGATCGATAACTGGCGTTTTATCTTTATAAGGGTAAATCATATATTTTCTCCTCTTTTCCTTCTGTAGTGTATAATTATCATAACAAAGAACATGTTTTTATTGAAAGAAATTGGGAAAAATTAAGAGAATACAACATAAAAGGGGGATTTGTCCATGTGGAAATGGGAAGCAGAAGGTCAGCCAAAAGCTGTTGTTGCAATTGTGCACGGTGCATATGAACATCATAATCGATATGCTTGGCTTATTCAAAAGCTGCGAAGTAGTAATTTTCATGTTGTCATGGGCGATTTACCAGGACACGGAGGGCAAACTGGTCGTAATGTTCACGCTGAAAAGTTTGCTACATACACTGAGTACGTTAAAGAGCTTTTGAAAATCGGGATTGTCGATGGGCTTCCGCTCTTCATCATGGGGCACGGTCTGGGTGCGACGCTTGTCATGCGCATTTTGCAAACGGAGGAGATCATCTCTGCGGGTGTTATTTTAAGTTCGCCTTGGCTACAACTTGAACATCAACCTTCAAAGTATGCAGGTGTACTCACGAAGCTGTCATCTTCTATGAAAATTAATCATAATATTAATGTTGAACTACTGACAAGAAATTATGAATTTTATATTGAAGCACGTGATGATAAAAATTATAGCTCGATGGTTACGGCAGGCTGGTATAAAGAGTTACAAAGTTATATGAAGACCGTTAATCAGCATGAAGGAACGATTCGAAATGTGCCAGTCTTGCTTCACACAGGCGGACAAGACAAAATCACTGACATTGCAGCCGCGAAAACTTGGCTTTTAAAACAACAACTGACAGAGTTTCAGTATAAAGAATGGAAAAAATTATATCATGACGTTTACCAAGAGCCAGAACAAGAAGAAGTGTTTTTATACACAGAATCTTTCATGCACAGCGCTTTACGGTCGCTGGGGTATATCGTCTGAAGATAAAGGTGGAGATAAAATGAGTGAGGCGGGCAAAAAAGAATTATTCTCATGGGTGAAGTCGGCGGCAATTGCACTGATCCTAGTTATTCTGATCCGGCAATTTCTTTTTACGCCTGTGATTGTATCGGGAGAATCCATGGAACCGACCTTTGAAAACGACAACATGATTGTTATATCAAAAATTCATTCGATTGATCGTTTTGATATGGTTGTGTTTCATTCACCGTATGTGGATGATAATTTGATCAAAAGAGTGATTGGACTGCCTGGTGACCATGTTGTCATGGATAATGATCATTTATATATAAATGATCAAAAACACTCGGAAGATTATCTTGCAGTGCTCAAAGAGGAGATTTACATGGGCGAAAGATTGACAGGGGATTTTGATGTCATTGTTCCTGATGGGAAATTATTTGTCCTCGGTGACAATCGCCGATTTAGTAGAGATAGTCGAGAACTCGGTTTCATTGATGAAGAATTTATCATTGGAAAAGTAGCTTTTCGATTTTATCCTTTGAAAGAAATAGGGATTCCAAAATAATTGGTTATTCATTTTGATTGATTGGGCATACTTTGGGTAGCTGTCATTATTGAAGGAGTGAATATATTGCCGAATAAGAGAAATAAACCTCAGCCTAAAGATCAATTAGATGTATTGAAAAATACAAAAATGAAGGGCGAAGAATTTTCTCGCGAAGAACGAATGACCAATGAAGTGGCTTCTACGGAGTATATCGGTGGGGGAAAAAAACGAGGTTCGTTAAAAAACGACAAACTAGAATCTGGTGGGTTTTAAGTGGAAATCGCCTATTGCATAGATGATATGCAATAGGCGATTTTTGAATTTAAAAAAGAACAAGCTAGGGGGAGCTTGTTCTTTTGGGCAATCAAAACATAGGGAAAATGTATTTTACTAAGAACCATAGGAAACCGAAAAAGATAATGATATAGGCCGCATATTTGATGAAAGTTGCGCCGACAAAACTATTGTCAGTTTTTTCTTCTCTCTTTACTTCGATATTCTTTTTTTCTTCCATGTAAAACATCTCCTCAATGTCTACTACTATTTTTATACCCCTTTCCTCAATTATATAAACAATGGATTTCTCATGTTATGAAATGTAAAAGTAAGGATTGGAAGAAGTTGTCGTGTTACCGAAAGAAAGAATGCCATCAACAACTGGTGCCGCCTCGATATACAGGTATTAATAACAAATAATGGTTGGATTCTCAGGTAAGTGGGAATTCGACTTTTTTATACTGAGGATATCCGTAGATTTGAGGTATATATCCGTACATTTACGATGTATATTCGAAGAAATACATACTATATCAGCACATTAGCAACATATATCCTCAAAACAGGACTTTCAACCTACCTCCGAACACCGAAACACCTCTTTTACCTTTGTAAAGCATCGGCAAATTGTTGTCCTAATTTCTGAATCGATTCTAAATCATCCTCTTCTTCAGGATAAAGCTCTACTTTCACTGTATGCTCGAGTACAGTGGCGTTGGTCGTTCTGAATTGCTCTTGAAATAAATTCACAGCATTGCAAAAGAAGGAATAGGACCGATCGCCAGACCCAAAAACACCAACGATTTTATCGGTTAAATCAACATCATCCAAATCGTCATGAAAATCTTCAATCTCATAAGGCAAATTGCCGTCATCATAGGTGTAGGTTCCCACAAGAATACCGTCGAAATCCTGGAGCTCACTAACCTCTATATTTTCATAACCAATGTCCTTCGTCGTTATATTGAAGTCCCCGTTATCCAACTGCGTTTTTAATATATAGGCGATTTGTTCTGTATTTCCCGTTAGGCTCGTATGCAGAATCAGTATTTTTTTCATCACAACCACTCCTCTTTGAAAGGGTTCCTTTCAGTTAGTATAGGTAGAAATGTGCATACAATCCTTGATGCACATCAAGAAAGAAAAATATTGTCGTGCAGGACGTCTCTACATTCTACTTAAGTATGGTAAATTAGAGGTATCGTAAGTTGAAGGAGTTACTTATTCATGACTGATTTTTTTGAACGAAAAAAGAGTGAACTTGGCATCGAACTAAATGACATACAAAAGAAAGCCGTGTTGCAAACAGAAGGTCCAACACTACTCTTGGCATGTCCTGGTTCAGGAAAAACAACGACCATTATTATGCGCATCGGGTATTTAATTGAAGAGAAAAATGTGGATCCAAAACGTATAAAAGCGATCACCTTTAGTCGCGCATCTGCGGCGGATATGACGGAGCGATTTGCGCGTTTTTTCCCGCATAGTAAGCGCGTCGATTTTTCAACAATACATAGCCTTGCGTTACAAATTACGCGACGTTATTTAGATAAGCAGAAATTGACGTATGAACTAATTGAAGGCGGCGGCAGGGAAGTACGTGCTGTTAATAAATTATTTTTACTGAAGAATATTTACAAAGAAGTGCTGAAAGAGGATTGTACAGATGATCAATTTTCATCACTTTCTACATATATTAGTTACTTGAAAAATCGTATGATTCCAATCGCCAAATGGAGCGAGTTAAAGGGACCTGTTGAAAAAGCAGGGGTTATTGCGCAGAAGTATGAAAAATTTAAAGCGAAACAACCTGGGCATTTATTCCTCGATTTTGACGATATGCTAGTCCAAGCGGAAGAAGCACTTCGTCTTGACGATGAACTTGCAGCACAATTTCGTGAAAAATATGATTACGTATTAACAGATGAAAGCCAGGATACCTCGCTCGTACAGCATCAGATTGTTGAACATCTTGTCGCACATCACGGGAATCTCTGTGTCGTGGCGGACGATGATCAATCGATCTATACATGGCGCGGGGCTGACCCTGATTATTTACTGGCTTTTAAAAAAGTCTATCCGGATGCAAACGTCTTAATGATGGAACGAAATTATCGTTCCACGAAAGAAATCGTGGAAATGTCTGCGAAGTTTATCAAACGAAATAAGAATCGCTATCCGAAAGAAATGCATACTGAAAATCCATCAGCAAAGCCAATTGCCGTGAAGCAACTGGATGATCCGAAACGACAACTCGAATATGTAACGTACGAATTATTAGGTGAAAAAGACTTGAGTGATGTCGCGATACTATTTCGAAATAATTCCTCGTCAACCATGTTTGTAAGTGAATTACATCGCAGGGGGATTCCGTTTTATATGAAAGATGCGGATGATCGATTTTTTTCACATTGGATTGTGGAAGATATATTGAACTTCATGCGTTTAAGTTTTAACAATGAACGAAAAGACATTTTTGCAAAAATTATCATGAAAATGAATATCTATGTTTCACGGAGTATGGTGACGAAATTTGAAAATAGCAAAACCACTGGGAATGTGTTTGATGCTTTTATTCGCAGTGTGGATTTGAAGAATAATCAAATAAAAAAGCTTAATGATTATAAAAAGGGTTATGAAGTCATTTCAGATATGCGTCCGATGCGTGTTATTCAACTCATTCGAAACGACCTAGGATACGAGGCAGCTTTAAAAAGTAGAGCAAAGAAATTTGGTTTCCGATTTGATAATCTCCTGAGTATTCTTGATACGCTCGAAGGAATTGCAGCGCCGCTTCGAACGATGGTGGAATTCGCAAACCAATTAAAAGAACTGGAAACAGCTGTTCAAAATGCCAAGTTCAACCCAGCTGAAAATGCTGTGACGCTATCGACATTCCACAGTTCTAAGGGGCTTGAATTTAGACGTGTATTTATGATCGACCTGGTTAAGGGCGTGATTCCGTCGGAGGATGATGAAGGCAGCGATGCTACGATGGAAGAGGCGAGAAGGCTTTTTTACGTCGGCATGACCCGGGCAAAAGAACGACTTGAACTGTTAACTTACCGAGAGGATAATGGGAAATCCGAAGAAGATTCGCGGTTTTTGTATGAAGTTCGAAGATTGTTAGTACAACCAAAAGATTTGGTGGAGAATCCCAAATCCGTTCAACTGCCGAATAATTTTAAAGTGCCAGTGAACCCGAACGGCATTCAATTAAGTCAGGAACTTGCAGTTGGAATGAGTGTGAAACACCGCGTGTTTGGCCGCGGAGAAATAAATGACCTGCAAGATCAGGAAGTTTCAATCCAGTTTCCGAAAATGGAAAAACGCTTTGATCTTGAGACAATTTTGTCGCTCGGACTTCTTGAAAAGGTAGAGGGATGAGAACGTATATATGGATTGGACTCGCAGGAGCAGTCGGTGCATTACTCCGAACTGGGATTGGCGAAATACTTCCGCATGAAAGTGGATTTCCGGTCGCTACGTTTATGGTGAATATAATAGGCACGTTTTTATTATGCTTTTTAGTTACAGGGATAGTACAGAAAATTAGCGCAGCTAAACCAATTCAAGATGCGATCACTACGGGTTTTCTAGGTTCATTCACGACATTTTCAGCGTTGAGTATGGAGACGGTCTTGTTGGTTGAAAATGGCGAGCTAGTGATAGCTGTTCTCTATGTTAGCGTAAGTTTTGCTGGAGGCCTCGCTGCTGGTTTGTTCGGATTTCATATGGGTCAGAAGAAGGTGGCGGTATGAGCTTTCTAGAGATGCTGATGGTTGGCTTAGGCGGATTTCTAGGTGCAGTCACTCGATATTTCATTGGCACAAAGCTGAATGAATCGAGGCGTTTACCTTCTGGTACATTGCTTGTAAACTTGGCAGGTTCTTTACTGATTGGGATTGTTTTTGGTTTTGAGTTGTCGCGAATATGGACGCTGTTTTTGGCTTCTGGTTTGGCGGGGGCATTGACGACGTTCTCGACGTTAAACAAGGAGATTATCGAGTTATGGCGTAGTGGTAAAAGCACAAAAGCAGTGTTGTATATTCTTTTAACATTTTTCGGTGGGATTCTTTTAGCGATGCTTGGTTATTTATTCACATTGTCGTACGTATAAATGATACTAGCGTCATTTAGCCGAAGGATGATAATTTGAATGAAACATGGGTAATTGTTTTCCTTGCCACTTTTTTAGGTGTGGGAATAGGTGGTATCCTAGCGTATGTGTTTAACAGGTTTAAGAAAAGTAGGGGCACTATTTATGCGGTATGTACGGGGTTAATCCTAGGATTAATAAGTTTTGAAATTGCGCCGGTCGCTTTAGCGTTTGGGAATTGGATCATGTTAGCGTTTGGATTTCTAATGGGCGTCTTGTTGTTTAACGTTGTCCATTCTGTACTCACAAGATATTTACACAAGCATGCTCACTTAAAAAGTGGATTGATACTTGCGTTGATCATCTCGATTCATAATTTTCCAATCGGGGTGATGCTGGGTGCTAGTGAACAGTTGACTATCAATAATGTTTTATTGCAAACGATGATTTTGCATACAATCCCTGAAGGTATGATTTTATTTACGTTATTATTTCTCGCGCGATTTCGTTTTCTACCCGTTGTGCTCCTTTCGTTGCTACTTGCTGTTCCGGTGGCATTAGGAGCGATATTTGGCGAGATGATTGGAATGGAAAATTCATTAGTATGGGCATTCCTTTTAAGTTTAACAGTAGGAACAATTTATATGGTGACAGTGAAAGAAATTTTGCCGGAAGCCGTAAAGTATTCCTCGAATCGCTCTAGTTTATTGGTGGCAGTTGTTACTTTTTTCTTATTAGGCGCATATCTATTTTATATTTAATAAGTCATTTAGGCCTTATCAAGTGTTTGATGAGGGCTAAATGGCTTTTCGTGTTCAATCTTATGTTAATCTAGTAGTCAAACTGATAATATGGAAGAAACGATGAGAGATTTGAGGATGACGATTATGACGACGAATAAACGACGACCAGGTAAGAAAAACTGGAAAGGAAAGTCAGGCTTAACGACAATCATTGCAGTTATTGTAGCTGGGCTATATATGTATTTTTCTGTTGATGAAGAGCCTGCTATAGACAGGACTGGTTTTATCCCCGTGGAGTTGGTGAGAACCATTGATGGGGACACGATAAAAGTAATTTATAACGGCAAAGAACAAAATCTGCGTTATTTATTAATAGATACACCTGAATTAAATCACAAACAGCAAGGTAAACAGCCGTTCGCGGAAGAAGCGACAAAACGGAATGATGAACTGTTAAAGAGTGGCAAGCTGGAGATTGAATTTGATATTGGGGAACGTGAGGACAAATATGGACGACTGCTTGCGTATGTCTATATTGACGGGAAAAGCGTCCAACAGAAACTCGTGGAAGAAGGGTTAGCACGTGTTGCTTATATTTATCCGCCGAACACAAAACACCTTGATCCCTTTAAAGAAGCGGAGAAGAAAGCACAGCAAGCTGGAATTGGCATTTGGTCGATTGAAGATTATGTGACGAATCGTGGGTTTAGTAATTAAAAGTTCTTAAAAGTTCTTATAACTTTGTACGCTTATTTTGCCATAAAGAACCCCTAATAAGGACGATTATTAATGGCATAATAATGAGATAAACTCCAATTATAACAAAATAAGATAGTGGTCCATGATAATCTGCTAAATTATATCGCTCTGTTATAGGTGGAAGGAATTTGTAAATAGTAAAATTAGAATTACGATAAGCTTCTACAATAAACCAAGAAGAAATAACAAAAACAATGCTATAGACTAGAGATATTAGTAAGGCATTTTTGATTAGATCATCTGGGTATTTTTTATTAATATATTTAGCAACCATTATTGAAAAAATGAAACCCAAGACGATAATTATATATTGATAGTAAATAATTACATCCATATAAGGGATACCACCCCAAGAATGTAGTCTAACATCTAGAACATAAAAAAAAATCAAAAACAAAGCTAGAGATGCAAGGAAAGAAATAATTGTAAAAGATAATCCCATTACTAAACCGGTCAAAGATTTTTCCAAGAGTATTCCTCCTCTCTGTACTAGCGCTCCATAGTTTTTATTAATTCAATCGTAATTATTTGAATTATCTAACTTAACTGTAGTGTGAATTCGTCTTAAAATCAAGTTGGTTTATTTACTTAGGTTTATCAAATTGTCATGCTAGGGGGGATTTACATGAAGAAAACACCATCATTTAATTGGACTGGTAGAACGGATCATGAAACCGATTGGACCCAGTTTCGGTATCACCAAATTATTGGTGAAGAAGCTGACTGTGTGTTGATTGGTTTTGAATGTGATGAAGGGGTAAGGCGCAACAATGGGCGTGTTGGGGCGGCCGAAGCACCGAATGCATTACGGGCGGCGCTTTCGAATATGGCTTGGCGACTTCCTAAAAGTAAACAACTGGCTGACGCGGGAAATGTTGTCTGCGATGGGGAACAGTTAGAAGAGGCGCAACAGGAACTTGGTTTGGTTGTGAAGTCTCATTTGGACGCGCGTAGAACGCCAATTATTCTCGGCGGTGGACATGAAACGTTATATGGCCATTATCTGGGTGCTCGTGATTTCCTAGGAAAGGATAAGAAGTTGGGCATCATTAATATTGATGCGCATTTCGATATGAGGCCGTATGATGAGCAGCCTTCTTCGGGTACAATGTTTCAGCAAATACTAGAGAATGATGCAAATGCGGGTTATCTCGTTTTGGGAATACAACGTTATGGAAATACGGAGAGTTTATTCCAAAAGGCGGATGCACTTGGTTGTGACTATATTTGTGAAGATGAACTCACGGATGAGAAGATGAAAGCGGCAGTCGATGCCTTTACCGAAAATCATGATGCCATTATTTTAACGCTCTGTATGGATGTCATAGAAGCGAGCGCGGCACCTGGTGTGAGCGCACCGTCTCCGTTTGGACTGGACCCAAAAGTCGTACGGTCAATCATTCGAAAAGTAACCTCAAATTCCAAAACGCTTTCTTTTGATATAGCCGAAGTCAATCCTTCGCTCGATTCTGATGGTAGAACTGTAAAATTAGGGGCAGCTTTGGTGAATGAAGCAATTATGGCTTTTCATAAATGAACTTAAAAATGCCTATGCGATAAATTTATTGCATAGGCATTTTTATGTACTTTAAGTAGTTAATACGTTATATTTTTATAACGTGGATAATCGTTATCTATATTAGTAATCGAGGTGAATGAATTGAGAATGAAAACAGGTGTGGAGCAAGCAGTCTATGCCATTCTTCTACTAAATATGTTGCCTGAAAAAGCTGTATTACCGGGGGAAGCAATTAGTCAACAGCTAGGGACTTCTCCTTCATACTCTCAGAAATTAATGAGGAGATTAGTAAGTGCGGATTTGATCGCGTCTGTTCCCGGGGTAAAAGGTGGCTTCAAATTAAAAAAGAAACCCGAGGAAATTCGGGTATATGATATTTATCTAGCAATCGAAGGGCATCAATCACTTTATTCCCCAAGTGGAATTCTCGATGATATGCTCGATTTGGAAGAAGAGGATCACTGTTGCTTATTAACAGACTTAATGGATGAAGCAGAAGATGCTTGGAAAACCGTGTTAAAGCGTCAGACGATTGCCTCGTTAACAGATGAAGTTCGAGCAGAACGGTTTCAGGAACAAGTGGCTATATTAGAGGAATTAATAAATGAAAAAATGGTTTTATAATCAATTTAGTGAGGGATTCTGGTGGAAAAATTTCAATCACATCGTGGTTTTACACGTACTTTTAAAGAAAATAGTTTGACGCTAGGGCTCTATTTCCCATTAGAAGCGTATTCGGGAAGCTTTCCTAAGATGGATTTATCGGAACAAATGGCACTCGCTAAGAAGGCAGAGGCGTTAGGATTTGCTTCTTTGTTTGTGAGAGACGCCCCGCTTTATGATCCGAATTTCGGTGATGTCGGATTTCTTTATGACTCGCTGATGTTTTTAACCTATGCGGCTGCACATACTGAAAAAATTGCGCTTGGCACTGCAAGTATCGTTACAACGTTACGTCATCCACTTCATTTGGCGAAAGCTGCGGCGACGCTAGATAGCTTATCAGGTCAACGTTTCTTATTTGGTGCGGCGACAGGAGACCGGCCGATTGAATTTCCTGCATTTAAAGTAGATCCAAATGATAAAGAAGCATTATTTAGGGAATCGATAGAAGTGATGAGAAAAGTGTGGCAGGAATCATTCCCCAAGATTCAAACTGAACAAGTTGAATTGACAGTGGGGGATGTTGTGCCCAAGCCAAAACAAGATGGAATCCCAATTTTCGGAACGGGTTATTCGGGGCAAACGCTTGACTGGTTAGCGAAACATACGGATGGTTGGTTATTTTACGCGCAAGGTGTGAATGAACAACGTGAACTTATTAAAAGTTGGCACGAAGCAGCAGGTGGATTTAAACCATTTACGCAACCCATCGCACTCGACTTATCATCAAATCCAAATGAGGCACCGAAGCCTATCACCGGAGGATTCAGAGCGGGTTATAAATTCATCATCGATTATTTGTATGCCTATCAAGACGCTGGGGTTAATCATGTGCAATTGGCGTTGAAATCTGGAAGACGCCCTGCAGATGAAGTCATTCAAGAACTAGGGGAATTTGTAGTTCCATATTTCCCATCCATTACAAAGTAGAAAGCAGTGAATGCAATGATCAAGGAATTAGAACGTATCAATCAATTGGCAAAAAAGCAGCGTGAAGAAGGATTGACGAATGCTGAAATCGTTGAGCAGACAGTACTCCGCGAAGATTATTTACGTCAAATACGGGGGCAAGTGCTCGATACTTTTTCTGGATTAAAAGTGATCGATCCATTAGGAAATGACGTAACACCAGATAAAGTACGTGAATTTAAAAAGGGGGAAGTTGAATAAATGAAACTAAGTGTATTAGACCAAGCACCCATCACGACAGGAAACACAGCGGCAGGTGCTTTGAAAAAAGCCGAGGAATTGGCCGTTTTAGCAGATGAATTAGGGTACACAAGAATGTGGATGGCTGAGCATCACGGAACAAATACTTTTGCGAGTTCAGCGCCAGAAGTGACGGCTGCTCATTTAGCAGCAAAAACGAAAAATCTTCGGATTGGAACGGGCGGCGTCATGATGATGCATTATTCACCGTTGAAATTAGCTGAAGTATTTAAAACACTTAGCGCATTTTCACCAGGTCGAATTGACTTCGGTGTGGGACGCGCACCAGGTGGCGATAATTTCTCCATCTACGCATTATCTGAAGGACGTCAACCGATGACCAGCAATATGTACGAGAAATTCGAACTCGCGATGCAATTAATAAACGATGAAGTTCCAGAAAATAATTTGTACAATAAAACCATCGCGACACCGTCCCAGATTGTGTTGCCGGAAGCTTGGCTATTAGGTTCGACTGGGAATAGTGCCATTCAAGCAGGGCGTATGGGGGTCGGTTATTCATTTGCAGAGTTTTTCATGGGCGGCATGACAACAGAAATTTTGGATGCTTACAGAAAGAACTTTGAACCAACTGTGTTTATGGAAAAACCAGAAATTAAAGTAACGTATATGGTAACAACAGCCGAAACGAATGAAGAAGCTGAGTACGAGGCAATGCCGCAAGATATTTGGCGTCTATTATTTACGAAAGGCCGTATCGGGCAACTTATGTCACCTGAAGAGGCTGCAAACTTTCCATTAACTGAATTGGACCGCATGACAATTCAAGAAAATCGTAATATCCACATCGTCGGCTCAGCCAAAGAAGTGGCAACTAAATTACAAGAAGAGCAAACGCAGTATGGATTTGATGAGGCAATGATCTGCAGTATCCCTCATTCACAGGAGAAACGTTTAGAAGTTTATCGTTTGTTGGCACGTGAATTGTTTTAACTTTATATATAAAGGGGATGAAACAAAATGAAGGTATTAGTAGTCGGAGCAAATGGTCAAATTGGAAAACAACTCGTCAATTTATTGCACGAAAGTGATGATTATACTGTTAGAGCGATGGTTAGAAGTGAAGAACAAGTTGAAAGTTTTAGCAAGCTCGGCGTGGAAGCAAAATTAGCCGATTTAGAAGGCAGTGTCGAGAACATTGCTGATGCGGCAAAAGGTTGCGATGCAATTGTTTTCGCAGCAGGGTCTGGCGGTCATACAGGTGCAGATAAAACAATGCTTATCGATTTGGACGGCGCTGCGAAAACGATAGAAGCGGCAGAAGAAGTTGGAATCGATCGCTATATTATGGTGAGTGCGATTCGAGCAGACGATCGAGCAAGTTGGGGTGAAGGGACGCCGAGTTATTATATGACGGCTAAACACCATGCAGATAAAATACTAAAACAAAGCAGTCTAAACTATACGATTATCCGTCCCGGTGGTCTTGTGAATGAACCAGGTACGGGGAAAATTACAGCTGCTGAAAATGTTGCGATGGGTTCGATCCCACGTGAGGATGTAGCAAAAACAATCTTTGCATCAATATCAGATACGAATACCTTTAAACGTTCGTTTGATCTTGTATCCGGTGAAACTGAAATTGCGGATGCAGTGAAAAACTTATAAAAAATATCCCTGTCATTTGGATTAACTCCGAATGATGGGGATTTTTTAAGCTTTTATTTCTAGCAGTTTATTTAGCTGTTCCCAAAATAGACTTACAATACCAATCAGGAAAAGTACAATTGATAAATAAAATAGAAGAGATAATTCCATACTTACCATCCCTTCATCTGGAACTGATTTACCCAGTATGGCATACCAAAACTTGGATGATCCTGACCAACCACTCATGGTAGAACTAAAAATAGCACCAGAAATTAATATGGAAGAAAGTAACATTGTCCCACATATTGAAAAAACGGCCCCCACAATAAATTTATTCATAAAGATCTCCCCCTTATTGTCTAATTATTATACTATTTTTAAAAGGGAATATGTGGTTATTTTTTGTTATTGATGAAATTTTTAATATCTATTATTTCACCTGAAATTCCTCTTTATAATTCGTAACCACTTTTAACGCTTTCTCCTCAATAGGAATCCGAACCGAAAGCATCCATAAATTTAATACCGAGAAAACGATCGCTGTAAAGTACGCACTGAACATCAACGGAAGAATAAGCAATTCCGTCGCGACAATCACATAATTTGGATGACGAATAAATTGATAAGGACCTTTTCTCACAACCTCTGCACCGGGTAAAATAATAATTTTCGTATTCCAAAACTTGCCCAGAGAAGTTAAACACCAAATGCGGGCTATTTGTGCGATCAAGAATAAAGTAAGTAAAGGAATCCAAAGTGATGAAAGAGACCTTTCTATTACTAGTACTTCTAGAATTAGGGAAATGAAAAAAGCCATATGCATAGATACCATGATCGGATAGTGTCCAGCTCCTGCTTCAAATGCACCTTGACTTCGCATCCATTTTTCATTTCTTTTCGCAATGATCAGTTCAACAAGTCGTTGAATAATGACAATGGTAATGATGATGTAAAATAGCATCCTAACATCCACCTACTCCCATTTCAGTAAAAGCAGTTCCCCGCAAAAACCAGGTCCGAGTGCAGCCATTAATCCATAGTCACCAGCATCTGGTTTGTTCTCCATGAATCGTTCGAGTACATAAAGAATTGTAGGTGAGGACATATTACCATTCTCGCGTAAAATATCTCTCGAAATATCCGTCATTGAAGAATTGAATCCAAGTGCTGCCTCATAAGATTCCAATACTTTTTTACCGCCAGGATGCGCGACAAAATGAGTAATCTCGTCTTTCGTTAATTCATTTACATTAAGAAATTCATGGACGAACGGCCCCAACCATTTTGTAATAATGCTAGGAATACTTTTAGAGAACACAACATGGAGACCGCTATTCTTCACATCCCAGCCCATGACATCTTCTGAATGGGGCATGAACTTTGAAGAAGTTGAAATGATTTTTGGTGTCGGTTGATTTGCCTTGATATTCGAGTAATCTCCCGCAACTAATGCACAGGCCACACCATCTGAAAATAACGATGCTCCAACAAGATTGCTTTTCGAATAGTCGTCTTTTTGAAACGTCAAACTGCATAATTCTACGGATAAAACGAGTACATTCGCAGTGGGGTAGGCAAGACAATATTCATAGGCTCTACTAATTCCTGCAGCACCCCCCGCACAACCAAGTCCCCAGATTGGAACGCGCTTCGTATCATCACGGAAGGGAAGTAGATTCATAATCCGTGCCTCTATACTAGGTGTAGAAATTCCGCTACTGGAAATGAAGAAAATCGCATCAATTTCTGATGCGTGTAGAGGGCGATTAAGCGTGTTACCTCCTTGTAGACAGGATTCAACAGCTTGCACACCAAAATCGACCGCATGTTTTATATAAAGCGCATTACGTTCTTCAAAGTCATGTTCCTTTTCAAACCAATCAAGCGGCATACAAATATTTCGCGTCTCGATATCTCCATTATCAAAAACTTTTAAGAGTCTTTCAATATTGGCAAACCGTTCACTGAACAATGCTTTTGTTAACGCTGCAGCTTGATGTTGTTGAATTTCATGAGGTGGTTTACATGTACTGACAGAAAGAATTTTAGGCATAGGTCCCTCCGAAGATAATTATTTTATGGTTATCATCTTTTGTACTTGCTATGCGAACGCAACGTTCTGTCTCGAGAATACAATGTTTTGCCTTCCGAACGTAGCGTTCTTCATTCTCGACACCCATACAGAGGCATGTCTAATGATGAAACGATTTACTTCCTGTAAAATATAATTAAGAGGTTAGGGGAGATATAAATGACACTTAAATTAAGCATATTAGATCAGTCGCCGATTTCAGAAGGAAGTACGGCGATGGAATCATTAACATATACAGCGGAACTAGCAAAAAAAGCGGAAGCATGGGGATATACACGTTTCTGGGTATCCGAACATCATGATTCGCCGACGCTCGCGGGTTCATCCCGGGAAATATTAATGGCTCATTTAGCTACGGTTACTTCCTCGATTCGTATCGGATCAGGCGGTGTGATGCTGCCACATTATTCGGCTTTTAAAGTAGCTGAAAACTTCAAACTCTTGGAGGCTTTGTTCCCCGGTAGAATCGATGCAGGTGTGGGTCGTGCACCTGGGGGAATGCCGCGTGCGACTTATGCGTTGAACAATGGGGAATACAGAGACGTCCACAAGTTTCCAGAGCAAATAGATGATTTATGCATGTATTTGAACGATACGATGCCAGCAGAACATCCATATTTCGGTTTGAAAGCAACCCCAATGACAGCATCAATCTCGCCAGTATGGCTATTGGGATCCAGTCCGAGTTCAGCAACATTAGCTGCTGAGAAAGGCTTGCCTTATATGTTTGCTAAATTTATTAACGGCGAAGATGGGCCGTCGTCAGCCAAACAATACCGGGAAAAGTTTCAACGATCAGAAACGCTGCAACAAGCAAAACAAGCAGTTGCCGTTTTCACTTTATGCGCTGAAACAGAAGAAGAAGCCGAGCGAATTGCTTCTTCACTCGACCTTTCGCTAATTCTTTCTGCACAAGGTATTCCCTCAAAAGGAACACCTAAACCGGAAAGTGCGCAAGTTTATCCGTATACAGACTATGAAAAACCGCATGTCCAAGAAAACCGAAAACGAATGATTATCGGTACACCCAAAAAAGTGCGTGCCCAAATAGAACAGTTAGCTGAGGAATTTGGTGCGGATGAAGTGATGTTGGTTACGATTGCTTATGACTTTGAAGACAAACTCAAGTCTTACGAATTAATTGCAAAAGAGATGTTGAAATAGTGTTCTTTGAGTATATGTAAAGGCCAAATCAACTATGAGTGGGGTAAATTGAATTTCACCTTAATGTTTCTTGAAATTCAATCTTAACAACTTGTTCAGTCGCGGTGTTATACTCGATGCGTACAAAAACACCGAATTCACCTTCATCATGTTTTAACCATAGCTTAAACTTTTGAATCGTTGAATCTCCTCTAGACTCGCTGCCTTCGTGTAGATAGTCAATAATATTCGCATCGGGGTATTTAGACTTTGTCACTTTTAAAGCAAGTTGTCCCCATTTCGCATAGGCTGGTGTTTCCGATTCCTGAAGTAACTGGTCTGTCGCGTGAATCTGGATAGGTGTGGCATTCACAAGTGTGAAAATCCCGATTGCAATAAAAGCTTTACGCATCATATCACTCATCTCCTTTCAGGTAGGATGAGTCAATTAGTGAAAATCATTCAATGAATAAACCAGTAGATTTCTACTAAATTGGAGGACTGACAATGGATTTAATCCCAACACCGAATAAACTTGAAGAAAAAGCAAAACATATTATGAAGCTTCAAACGTTAGGAAATGCGAATATCGTTAATATTCAACTGAAAAAAGGAGAAACAATCGCTGAACATGATTCGAGTAAAGATGTCATCATTGTTGTTCGTAGTGGCTCAGTCATTTTTGATGTTGAAGGAACAGAAACCATCGTGAAACCAGACAATATATTGTACATGAAACCATTCGAAAAACATAGCCTACTTGCAACTGAAGACACAGATATTTTGGTATTTCAAATCACGCCATGAAAAAAAAGCCTGTTATAAATCTAACGGGTTCGGTTGATGGGGAGAAAAGTGCATTTAACATCGTAAACAACAACTTAATCAGCATATATTTCAACAGTGAAATAGCTATATAAAAAAAACAAGTAAAAACGCTCAGATTTGAGCGTTTTTTTGGCGAAATATTTTACTATCCTTATTGAACTAAAGCACCCGTTAGTGGAATAAGGACTAATAGCATAGCTCGTAAAATGAGGATATATCTTTAAATCCACGCTTTATGAGCAGTCTCTGCAAATTGAAAGAATTAATATTTTTCATATGTTTTTTACTCTAAACAACCTACCATTTTTTGTATAATTGTATTCTTAAGTTTAATGCAGCTATTACTATGACAAGTCCAAAATTTCCAACCGTCGAAAGAATAATCAGAAGGAAAACGGATTGGCTAACATTGAAAAAGATTGTAAACAAAATCAAGCTTAATCCACTACCCATTGTTATCGCAACAAATGACCAGACCGATATTTCCTTCATAAACAAATTAAAAATATGCTTGTGTTTCCAGCCAATTATCTTGAACATTGAGATTTCTTTATCCCTAGTCATCAGTAATGAATTTATACTTTCTATTAAGGTGAAAATGGTTAATAAGTAAATACTGATGAGGATTAATATCTGCATGCTACTAGTTTGAACGTTGACGTATTCTCCTAATATCGTAATTCTTGTTCTATCTGCCGTTTCGGTCAGTGATAAATAAGCAAAAGAAGATATTGTACTTACAATAATTAACTGTATAAATGGCGATTGAATGTATGTTTTGTAAAATTTAATTCCTTTCCAAAATAACGGTTCTATTCTTTCTTTTTTCGCCAAATTCCTCCTTTTAACAACGGAAGGTGATTTCATCACTTTATTTGTAAAACTTATAAACGTCATAATAAATAGTGTAAACACTCCCAATAAAACATTCCATATATACATGGTACTGTTTACACTACCTTGGAAGATCGTTAGTAGTAATATAGAAAAAATCCAACTTATAATTGTCAAAATTGCAATTTCACTGCGAAATAGTTTTAATATATCTTTTCTTTCCCAGCCGAGTAAATAATAAATACTAATCTCATTTTGTTTAGTCATCCGCCAAAAAATAATCCGGTTCAAAATGTACGTAATAGCAACAACCAAAAATGAAATTCCTAATATCAGATTAGTGATATTCCACTGTGTTACAATGGATCCTGCAGCCCCTAATGTTGTCCATGATTCTGAAACAAGTCCTAAATCTTCTACATGTAAATCAATCTTTTGAAGCGAACTACCTGCAATAATGTCGACTTGAAGACCCATGTTTCTAATTTCTTCAGCAATTTTATCGATTTTTTCTGCTGCTTCTTTTGTGTAACTCGTTATGCCAGAAACTTTTACCCGAATGGCATCAATTGGTGTTTCTCCTTTAATTAATGTAGATGAGGCTATATTTGTAACTCCATAGGCTGCAGGAGTAACAAAACTTCCTGGAACTGTTGTTGCTTGGACGACAATTTCTTCCCCATCTTCTTTTTTATATGTTACTGGTGCATATTGATAGATTCCAAGCGGGCTGGCAGCAAGAGTTTCTTCCCACTCCCCGGCATCAAACTCTCCGACAGGATCGATAATCATAATGAGATCATCCGTATCTTCTTCGATCGCCTTCTCATAAAAAGGTCCGACTTGTTCTATTTCCCGATACAAAGGGACACCAAACTCTTCACCAAGTTTTTTAATTGTTAATTGGCCATTTTCTTCTTTATATATCGGTTGACCTGCTCTATAATGCTTAATACTGTTTAATAGATCCAGTTCAGTATAAAATTCACCATCAGCTTCTAACTCTTCTATGCTTCCGTCGTTATGAATACGAACACCTTTTTCTTGATTGAAGGGATCGAGATAGGGATCAAAATTAACATGTAATGATTCTGAATGTTTAGCCGGGATTGTTGTCAGTTCTTGAAGTAGGTGTTTATATTCATCTGTACTTATTTCATTTAAAAAAGTAAAGTTACCTACTGCAGCATCATCTACTAATCCTAAACGATTTCTATATTTTTTCGTTTCTTGAGGTCCAATTCCTAACGTATCTATTGATCCACTTAAATATAATGAAATGGTCCCTTTTTTTGATTCGAGAACAGGAATTGGGGTAGCATTATTAAAGTTATTTAAATAGAGGTAAGCATGCCCTTGATTCAGTTGTTCCTCATCAATCCCATTAAAAACAATTCCTGTCAATTTTCCCTCTTCGATTGGATCAATACCTACCAACAAATGATACGTTGAAGGGAGTGGAAACTGGACTGTTGTAAAAGTACAATAATTTGACAAACTATTACTAGCTATAATGTCGAATTTATCTATAAAGGGGCGAATTGGTTTTTCTACTTCAAGCACGATACATAAGTATTCTTCACTGACTGAATATTCATTTATACCGTCTGATGTTTTGTATTCGCCTTTTACTCTTGTTGACTCCTCTGGAAAAGTAAACCCTATCGTATTTTTTATTCCTGAAAAATAGCCGAGAGAGGCAACTGGTGCAGCAATTTCAATATCATTTCTATTTTTTATCGACTCCCACTGTTCAACTGATATACCACCGTTACCAAAACCAATATAGTTTTCAGGAACAATTCCTCTTTCTTTTTCTAATTCACCTTTACTGTTTTCTGGACGAACTAATAGATCGTAACTCCCCCGACCATAATATGTAATATCAGACTCCACTCGTTGAGCAACAGATTGAAGGGAAACGAAAACAATCGGCGAAATTACAAAAATAAGAACAAATGCTAGTATATAAAATAAGCTTGAACCTTTTCTATGCGTAAGGTGGCGAAATAGAAGTTGCTTCATACACTTACACCTCAGACTTTTAATATATAGTTCTATAAAAATAAGCCATAAATTCTATTAGTAGAATAAAATTTATGACTTATTTCTCCTTATACCATTATGGCCTTGTTAAGTATTTATGAACCGTTGCAGAGGCGACATGAAGGTGACCGCCACTATCTTCAACTAATAGTTGAGGAGAATATTTTACATAAGTGCTGCTCGACCTATATTGATGACTATACGACATACTTGATTGTAGTGTTCTTGAATTAATTGTTTTTATCGACTGACTTGGATCTGGCCTAAAATAGACTACAAATGGGCCTGTACCTGACCACGAAAAGTTCCAATAAGCATATTGATCTTGTCCGTATATCGATTGTGATGAAGGCGAAATAGACGCTGCAGCTTCAGCCTTAAACTGTAAACCAAACGTTAAAGCAACTAAAACAATTAAGCTAGCTATTAATTTTTTTGTCATTATTGCTTCTCTCCTCCCTATACGCATTAACTTTATAATAGATTGATAAATGTAAATTGTCAAATTTATTTCTATTTTTTATAATATTTGCATATAAATTTGTGTTTTGTATAATATTCTTAAGTTATTAAATTTGTGGAGGGGATTTCATTGTATATTAATATGGAAAATTGTTCGGTAACATTTCAAGGATCTTCTCGTGTTCAGGCACTGAAAAATATTTCGTTTTCTTTTAATAAAAATGATTGGATAACTTTTCTCGGTCCATCAGGTTCAGGTAAAACTACGTTATTAAATGCTATTGGTGGTGTTCTATCCTTAACTGAAGGAAGGATTGTAGTAGACGGAAAGGAGATTGGTGCATTTAATCATGAGGAGCTTCAAGAATATCGAAGGACAAAGACTGGGTTCATTTACCAGGACTATAAATTGTTAGAACCATTTAATGTTTTAGAAAATGTTATGCTGCCGCAATGGCCTTATCAAAAAAGAAATATACTTGAACAAAAAGCAAAAGAAGTTATAGAAGATTTAAACATGAGTCATCGAATGTATGCATACCCCGCACAGCTTTCAGGTGGAGAAAAACAAAGAACCGCAATTGCTAGGGCGATGCTAAATCAGCCGGATATTTTACTATGCGACGAGCCAACAGGAAACTTAGATGAAGAAAACCGAGAAAATATTTTGCAAATATTAACGGAACTACATCAAAAAGGAATGACGATATTATTAGTAACCCATGATTTAGAAGTAGCAAAATGGGGAACAAGGGAAATTACGTTACGAGATGGTAAAATCATGGAGCCTGTGACCAAGGTTTAGACGGTTACCTGCATCTTTTTGTGCATAAAAATAAAAATGTCTACTTAGAAGACAAGCCAAATGGATAGAGTAGCCTAAAAACTATTGATTTAGATAAGTCCTTTATATAACAATGGTAATCTCATGAAGAAGGGAAGAGTCACTCATTTTAATAACAGTTTTGGGATCAATAACTTGTCAATAACTTATCTCTGATAAAAGCAAACCTTCATTACAGAATAGACTGTAAAAACAATCCCAAATTACTATAGTTGAATTTCCTTCTTCAAGTATCCTGTTTCGTTAGTTGAATATGATTAAGAAATAATGAAGATGAAGATTAATATTCAAATCAATAAGAGAAGGGGAATTTCATAATAAACGGTAATTATTCGTCTAAAAATTCTAAATGTAATAGATCATTTAGGTCACTTTGTAATTCATATATATACCATCCTGATTGGATAATATCACTTTTATTACGAGAGAAATATTTATATTCCACTTGTGGTTCAGTATCAAATATTACGCCTATATAATATGGATTCAGGTGTTGATAGCCTTCTTCACGATGAGGCACTGTCCTATATTCCCACGTTTCCCCAGGGTACTGTTCTTCCAAATGTATCTGTATATAACCTATTTTTTTTTCAATTTGCATATCTATCCAATATGGACGCACAAAATAAAAGATAACAAAGGACACCAAAAATAAAAGAGCCAATCCCTGAATAATTTTTCGCCATTTTCCTTTCAAAATAAAAGAAACTAATAGAATAACTAGTAAGATTCCGCCGACTATCATCAATTCAATTAATTCTACTGGATGCAATAAATCCCCCCCTTTTTGAATCAGTTAGTTCTTTAGTTTGTTCTTCAACTAACCTGCCCCGTTAGCCATCCATGCACCAAAAAACGCTGCACCACAGAGGATGAAAATTGTTTCAGAACGGGTATAGTTTTGTATGGCTGGCGAAGAAGGTCGATCAACTATGGTGCCATTGAGCCCATCCGTTAGTCTGACTCCAACGACCACGGTGCATCACAGACTGTCGCACTCTGTACGAGTAGCACTCATGGGAGATTAATCCTACTCTGGTTATTGCACCAGCCTGCCTTTATTCTAGGAAGAATGGAGTTGGTTCCTGATTTATCTTCCAACTCAATAAACACAATTTGAAGGCTCAGCCTTTTTTAAAAAAAGTTTTATCTGAGTCTCTTTTGTTGTGCGATTTTATAGATTTTGAGCGTTTTTTAATTTTCATGGGAGTTGAAGAACATTATTTCAAAATCTTTAATATATTTTAGCATAGATCTCTCATCTTCCTTCTATTTTTTTCTATCCAATATCCAATTAGCAAGCGTTTTAACAACGGAATTAACAAAGGCACATAAATTTATGCGCTGTTGCCAATTCCTGTGCCAATTGTGGTACCAATTCATCAAGATAAAGCATCTAAATGTTGATATAACAACAAAAACAGGGACACCAATTCATATGCGAATTGTGTCCCCAAACGCTGTGTATTTTTAATGTTTTCTCCCCGTCAACCGAACCCGTTACTATAAATCAGCAGGCTTAACTTATATCTGAAGATAATTCTTCACACAACTTTTTCATACTATGTTCGAATTTTACTGTATTCTCCTTCGATCGTTTTTTGGGCCCACGTAATCGCCCGCCGCCCATCCGGATTTTTTGTGCTGTATGTCGTGCATAAAGAAGCTGATCAATATTGTCATCTGTATAACGGCGACCGTTTTGATCAATCGGATGTCCTTGTTTCGCGAGTACCATGGCGGCTAACCCATAATCTTGTGTAACGACAATATCATTTTTTTTCACGCGGTTCACCAGGACGAAATCAACTGCATCCGCCCCTTTGGAAACAATGATCGTTTCCGCACCTTCACGATGCATTTCATGTGCTGTGTCGCAAATGAGGACACATGGAAATCCATATTGCGCGGCAATCTGTATGGTTTCATTCACCACTGGACAGCCATCTGCATCGATAAGAATTGCAGGCATAAACCCGCCTCCCTTATTCATTTCTACGTCTAGTATAGCAATAATAGACCATTTCGTGTGATAATTTTATTGGACATTAGATAATTTTAAAACGGAATTCATCACGAGATTTGCCACTTCTTCTAAACGCTCTTTACTAATACGTTTGATTGTATCTTGTTCTGAATGATACCATTCTTCTGGTGGAGAATAACTCACCAAAGCCGCATCGATTCCAACATGATGAAAAGGCGTATGGTCACTGCGATCCGTAAATTCAAGCGGGATATCTTTGATCGTCTTGACAGTTTCTGTTAGTTCGTTAGAAAATCCATCCACGGTAAACATGGTGAGCGTGCCGGCAGCCGCACTTCCGACCATGTCCATATTAAGCATGGCAGTCGTTCGTTTTATCTCCTTTTTAGTCATCTCGTCAACATATTTTTCTGAGCCAATTAACCCAAGTTCTTCAGCACCAAAGAATAGTATGCGAAGCTCTTTATTGGTTGAAAAACTTTCTAAAACGCGTGAAACTTCAAGAAGCACGGCAGTTCCACTAGCATTATCACTTGCACCAGGTGATGATTCAACAGAATCATAATGAGCGCCAATAATGACAATCTCAGCATCAGACGTTTGAGAAGGTTTTGTAGCGACAATATTTTGTGATTCAAGTTGCTCAATTTCAGCCCCCTCAATGACAATTGTTCCCCTAATCGATTCATTATCGCGCATCAAATTCCGTAAAGATTTTCCTTCATTGGTAGACAACGCGATAGTGGGGATGAAATTTTCATGGTGTTGACCAAGTGACCACCCCTCATGAGATAATCCTTCCTCGAAATTTATAATCATACCGATAGCACCTGCATTAGCTGCATTCAGGACCATTTCTTCAAAATAGATTTGGCTAATCGTGGCAACGGCAATTTTCCCTTTTACATCAATCTTTTCGTAATCAGATGTCAATCCATAATTAACATCGACTAATTCACCGGTTACGTTTCCTGAAATCGAATATTGTAGCGCTGCGGGTGAAAATGAATGAACAGAACCGTCAATTGTGAATTCGACCAGCCGTGGGAAAATATAAGAATTGAAATGGAAGGGCTGAGATTCCACAGAATAGCCGTAAGTCTCCAATTCATTGGCAATAAAATCCGCTGCATTTTTTTCAGTAGCCGTACCAGCAACACGAGGTTCTTTCGCTAATTCTTCAACGTTTGAATAGATTGTTTCTACGTTTATTTCTGTTTTATTGGATGAGGAACTTAGTTCTTCCTGTTCAGTAGGAGAGCAGGAAGAAGTTAGTAAACAAAGTACCAATACAATGTGAATATAAAGCACTTTTCGAAGCATACAACTCCTCCGTTCTAATTATGCAAATTATATAGGTAAAGCAAGATTAAATCACGTTTTATTTGAATGAACTCGGGGATAATAAGAAAAAGAGCAGAACAGGAGGAAGGGTAAAGTGTTTAAAAAACCAGAAGATGCTCGTATGACTGAAGAGGAATCTGCAAATTACGGTCGAGAAATTGATGCGAAAAATGCAAAATATGAAAATGTCGAAATTATCGACAGCGAAAATGAGTTATCACTAGATGACATACCACCACCGATTTCTGAAGACGATATAAAACGCCGAGTCGGAGAACAGAATTACAAAAATATAAAAGACACTGGCGTCATGAATTCAATTAATAGTTAAAAGAAACCGAAGTAAAGAAGGAAGTCCAGGATATGTCGTCGAAAGAACAAGTACACGACATGAATTTAGTTTATGTTTACAGCGGACGAAGAATTCCTTCTTCACTGGGGACTTGAATGCGGATCCACAAAAGGTGGTACAACAACGGATTAGCAATAAGATACATGGTATTAAAATGGCAGTTCTATATAACAGTTAACCGTTATGTGGAATTGCTTTTTAATATGCACTCCCTTATTTATCGAATAAATAGAACTTTCGGAAATATGTTTTAGAAAGGGTGAAAAAATACGCTTTTTCAAAGAAAATGTCCCAAGTGATTGAGGTTAATTTTGCTAGTAGTATCGCATACTGTTAATTAAAGAGAGGAGGAGGTAATTCGCATAAAATAGAATAAATAGAAATAGTGGAGTTAATTTCCACCGCCGGTCACTAAAGCCAAAATAAATAGGTAAGTAAACGTTCTCGGGTTGCTGCCACCAGGTCATGGTTTTTATGTTGAGATGCCTCCTAATATCACGGGCCACGTTCAGCAAAAAAACATTTTGGAGGGGAATTTCATGAGAAGAATAATTTACTTGTCGTTTGTTTTCCTAATGATACTGTCCGGTAGTGGAATGAATGCATATGCATCAAACGTAGATAATAATGAGGGAGCAAATAAGGATTTTAACGTATTTGTCGAATCGAAAGTAACTGAAATTAGTCAGCTGATTAGTCAAAGTGCAAATGATTTGGAAGACAGAGCGAATGTCATCCATGAAGAAGTTGACGATTACGTCAAATCATTGTCTTCAAAAGAACTTGAAAATAATATGGATCTAATAGAAGTTTTAATTGAAAGTCTGGATGCGATTGACGAACAAGTTAATCTCAAAAATGAAGCGGAGAATGGCGTTACTGCCACATCCTGGCGCTATGGAGATATATTATATTACGGGATAGGCAATAAAAATGCAGTAGGAGAGAAATCTTTTACAGGCCATACTGCAGTATTATCCACAACAAATTATTTTGTCGTAGAAGCATCAAAATCTAAAGGTAGTGGAAATAAAGTGTTTCATTGGAATAGAACCAATATGTGGCAGGGCGCATCAGGTATTTTGCAATATAAAGTTACTTCGAAATTAGGAACAAATGCAACAGCAGCGCAGCGGAGAACTGCAGTCACTTATGGGTTAAATCAAGTCGGTAAACCTTACTCCATGCTAACATCGATTTTCGCTAGCGATAAATGGTATTGCTCTAAATTAACGATGAGAATGTGGTATAACGCTGGGTATGATTTGAGAGGGAGTAGAGGACTTACAATCGGAGGCATTATCGCCGTAATTCCGTATGATATAAGAATCGATTTAAATACGCGATTGCATAGAACTTGGGGAAGCGGTACACCAGGTTATTCTTGACCTAAATTATTGGAATGAGGATGAGGAATGAACAGGAAATTAGGTTTCTCTTTATTAAGTATTATTGTCATTGTGACAGTCACTGTCTTTTTTCAAGTATTTAAGAAGCAGAGTGAAGCGAGTACGCGCACTGTTATCAATGGCATTGAAAACTTTGCTGTTGAAACAACTGGAGCTGACGATCACTATTACTTGTTTTATCCGGCAGATCAACGTGTTTCACAGGGGTTCACGTTAGTGAAAGTAGTTTCGGCAACTGGAGAATTGATTAAAGAATTTGAGATTAAAGATGAGGATTTTAGACGCGCTGCCATTCACCAAAAGCCGAATCAGCCCAATCAATTATTCATTTCTCTTTTCGGTGAAGCCGTTGTAGAAGATTGGTACTATACGTATGACTTGGTGGAGAAAAAGTTTCAAAAGGTACCATTAACTTATTTCCAACGTAATGTTGGTGTCAATCATATTATGCATTACGGTCCTGATGTTTTATTTAACACGATAGCATCCCATAAAACAGGGGATCAGGACTATAATAGCCAAACCGGTGATTTTAAAATGTCTATTTCGAATTATACCAAGAAAAAAAGCTATGAAACGGAGTGGGGATACGCACCGGATTGGTCACCCATCTTACAATTCAACGATAAATTTATTTATGCAGGTAGCGGTCAGGTAAATGATGATGGAATTCCAGAAAATACATTTGTTGCGATTGCAGACCCCAAGCTAGAAACAGCAAAGTATATGAATTTTGATAGAAAAGCAGCGGAATTTGCACCGATTTTCACAACAAAAGAGAATGCCTATATTCTTGCAAATACAGGTGAACTATTCATGATGAACAAAGATTTAAGTTATGAAACATACAAACCTTACAAAGACTTACCAAAACAGGATGTATACTACAGTGCGGGTCAATTTCTAATGATAAACGATGAATTGGCTTTACAAGGTGTCCAACAGGACCAAAAAACTGTGCTTGGTTTGTTAACATTATCGAAGGAACCTCAGTTTAATATGCTAGAAAAAGACTATTTGAATCCAACAAACACTTATAAAATCTTATATCAAGACAATCCAAATAAGAGGATATATATCGTTGAAGGCGGCAGTGATGATGAAGATGGGAATCTACTCGTAATTGACAATACTAATTTTGATCTAATTCATAAAATTCCGATTGACTATCATTATCTGTTGGACATGATTATCAAGCAATAACCAAGAGAAAGAGCAGCTCCGATTGATGGTACTAAGAGGATCTGCTCTTTTTTAATCGCCAAGTAGGGCGTCTATCTAACTGTTATCCTTCCATTATCTGATTTCAATCGAATTATATTTTCCCCTGCGCCAAATACGGTGCGAGAGTTACGCTCCCCAAAAATATCGACACGCCCATGTCCGGTCTTTGAATGAATAGAAACGTTTGTTGGCTGGTTTTTAGATTCCATTAAAATGCTTCCATTATCTGTTTTCAAATCAACGTTCCGGTCTAGGTCTTCTGTTTGTAAACTGATTCGGCCATTGTCTGTAATTCCCACAATATCGCCTGTCACATATTCGAATTCAATTCGACCATTATCTGATTCAGCTCCGATACTTTCTGCATCTACATAGCTCATTTCAATTCGTCCGTTATCTGTTTTTGTTCTGACATGATCGGCCTCAACTTTTTCAAGGACAATGCGCCCATTATCCGTCTCGGCTGTTAGGGAAGTGGCAGCAATTTCTTTTAATTGAATGCGGCCATTGTCAGTGTTTGCTGTCACGGTCTTTCCAAGAATTTTAGTGGCTTCAATTCGCCCGTTATCCGTTTTCATCGCAAATGATTGGTATAATTTTGTTGGTATAAACACGTTAAGTGTCACCGCCTTCATATTAAAATTGAACATGAATAACCAATGGCGTAAACTTTTTAACCGAACAACTAAGGTCTCGCCGATAACTTCCGCAGTCAATTCAAGTTTCTCATTCGAGCCGATTAATTCCACAGTCGTTGTCGTGTCAAAAGAAGGTCTAACAAAAAGTGCGCCATGTTGAACATTAATATCGACATTTGTATAGCTGTTATCTGTAATTGTGATTAATTCATTACGAATTTCGGTAGGTGTTTCATTTTCATTTTCAACAAATGTATAAGAAGCGAGAAGGTCCTCAGCAATCTTTACAGGAGAGCCTAGAGAAGAAGCGATTTCATCGTCTGTTTTCCCATCTTCTCGTCCATTTGAAAAATATTCACGAATATCAATGAGGATATCGTCTCGCTCCTCTTCGGGTAAGCGACTTATCGCCGTTTCAAGTTCACTTATAAATTGATTTTCAGTCATTTCGCACACTCTCCTTGATTAATGTATTAACGCCATCCGTGAAGTTTCTCCATTCATCTAATTGCTCATGTAAATAAGTCCGGCCGGTATCCGTCAACTTATAATACTTACGCGGTGGCCCTTCTGTTGATTCTTGCAAATATGTTGTGAAATAACCTTCTTTTGTTAAACGGCGAAGTAACGGGTAAACTGATCCTTCAGAAATAGAAATCTGGTCGGATATCTTCTGAACAAGTTCATAGCCGTAGCGATCTTGTTTGTCTAAAAGGACGAGCACGCAAAGGTTTAATACGCCTTTTTTAAATTGTACATTCAACTTCAAAACGCTCCTTTCACTATTGGTTAATGAGTAGTACTAACTTATGGAATGTACTGATTAACAATAATATATCATATGGTACTGTTCAATGCAAGGTACTGATTTAAAATAATTCTCCATTTTTATTTCGGGTTCAGTTATCTTTTTAATGCCGATTGTGGTGATGAAGAAGCTTTCCAATTTAACCCTGAGGGAATTAAAGATCTATGATAGAATAATACAGAGTATACCAAATATTGTTATTTAAAAAATGGGCTATTAATTCATTTATTGGTTTTACATAAGGGAGATAAAAAAATGAGGGTAGAAGAAATCATTGGCATAGTTAGGGAATATTTTTATTTGGCATTAATAGCTTTAATTGCTTTGGGGATTATCTTTTTTCTAGCATATTTCATTGTTTATAAAAAAGTTTTAAGAGGGGAGAAAAGCCTTCCAAAGAAGCGAGTGCTTCTGCTAGGGATGTTTATTGGTTATGTTTTCATGGTTATTGGCGTGACTTTTATAAATAGGGGATCGAACTTTCCAGGTAGGATGGACTTATCCTTATTTTCATCATACCGAGAAGCTTGGTATGGTTTTAGTGCTAGAGATTGGCAGTCCCTCTATTTAAATATAGTCATGTTCATTCCGTTCGGCATTATCTTCCCATTATTACACCCACGCCTTCGAAAAGCAGTATGGACACTCGGGATAGCAGGGTTGTTTACTCTTCTTATTGAAAGCGTTCAGTTACTATCAGGTTACGGAATTTTTACAGTCGACGATTTAGTTAATAATTTGCTAGGGGCCATTATTGGATATGGCATCACGATGGGCATCATCAGTCTAAAAAAGAAGGGAATAAAGCAATCCTTTGTCTACTTTTCACCTTTACTGCTGGTGATTTTCTTATCGGGGAGCATGTTTACTTATTATGACTTAAAGGAATTTGGGAACCTCTCTATCGTGCCAGCTCATAAAATAGATATGAGACAAGCCACAACCACAATTGATGTAGAGCTCAACGACAGCAGCATGACTGTTCCGATGTATAAGGCACCAAGCTATACAAAAGGTGCTACTGACAAATTTGTCCGAGAATTCTTTGAGAGAATCCATGTAGATATATCGGACATGCAGGATATTTCCTATCCAGATCTAGGTATGTATCGAATTAATGGAGAGAATTCTTATCATATGTCACTCGAATTCCGAGATGGAAGTTATGGTTTAACGGATTTTTCAATGTTTGATGAAGGCATATCGCCTAAAGATGTTGATGAAGAAACCTTAAAAGAAGATCTAACAAAATTCGGCATAGACATTCCTCAAGAAACTAAGTTTCAAAAAGTTGATACTGGCGTGTATGAGTGGATAGTAGATAAAAAGGTAAGAGGGGACCAGTTGATAGACGGTTCGTTAACAGCAAGTTATTATAATGATCATACGGTGAAGGAAATCGAGAATCGGTTAGTTACCTATGAAAAAGTGAGAGACGTTCAAATAAAGAGCGAACAAGAAGCTTATCAAGAAATTTTAGAGGGGAAATTTCAAATTTTCGCTGAAAATAACAAGATCGATACCTTAAAGATCCATAAAGTAGAGGTAAGCTACTATTTAGATTCCAAAGGCTATTTTCAACCTGTTTATGCCTTCCAAAGTACAGTAGATGGGAAGGATGCGATTATCGAAGTTCCAGGAATCTAACTAGAATACGTAATTTCTGACTTCATCAATGGTCGACAAACGGCGCACTTCAGGAGTTAGAAGTGCGCTAATTCTTTATGTATAGGGCCATATTGTTGGAGAAAGCTAACCGGGCAGTTTAGTCGGTTTATATATCGTATTTTGACATAAACTGTCCAGTAAAGTGTACGAGGTTAACAGCGTCATTTATGAATGGCAACCGTAGTACCAATCGATACGTTAGACGATAATTCTAGAACATCATGATTAAAGATTCTAATACAACCATGGGAGACATCTTTACCGATTGAAGCGGGATTATTTGTGCCGTGTATTCCGTAATGAGGCTTTGAAAATCCCATCCAAAACACCCCGAATGGTCCACCGGGATTAAGTTGTTTGTTGATGATCGTATATGTCCCAGAAGGTGTTGGTGACAATATTTTTCCAACTCCAATTGGGTAAGTTTTTAGAAGCTTATTTCCATCAAAAAGTTTTAATTGATGGTGTGATGTAGATACGTCAATCCATTTCGCCATGAAGTATAACTCCTTTTTTGAGTATTGTATGAAGTAACCAAGGTATTTGTTAATTAATAGCGATTGATTGGACAGTTAATGAACTGTTCGTGTTAGAAGTAGGGAATTAAGGGCCAGATTACATTACAATTAGAAAACGATAAACTATACGAGGGGGAAGATTGTGGTTTATTTGAATTCCTTTTCATTTCCAGATGGGGAAATGGAATTTGACTTTATTATGAAAATAAAAAGAACGTGCTATGATTCGTTTTATCCGTTTAAAGTTTTATCGAGAAATGTTCTTGAAACGCTTCATTTTGAACCGGTGACTATTTTATATGGTGGAAATGGTTCTGGGAAATCTACTGCATTAAACGTGATAGCAGAAAAAACAGGAGTCCAACGTGATTCTATCTATAATAAAACTAATTTCTATTCTGATTATGTCAATATGTGTGAGATGCAGCTTAAAGCGGATATTCCTGAAAATAGCAGGATTATCACGAGTGATGATGTATTTGACTATATGTTGAATATCCGGAATCTCAACGAGGGAATTGACCAAAAGCGAGAAGAAATTTTCGAAGAGTATTTGAATGCGAAGTATTCCCATTTCCAGATGAAATCTATAGAGGATTATGAGCAGTTAAAAAAGGTGAACACCGCTAGAAGTAACACACAATCTCGTTTTGTGAGGAATGAATTGATAGATAATGTAAGGGGATATTCGAATGGGGAAAGTGCATTCCGGTATTTCACTGAAAAAATTGGCGATAATGGACTTTATATTTTAGATGAGCCGGAAAACAGTCTTTCTCCAAAACGGCAGATGGAATTGGTGAAGTTTATTGAAGACTCTGCCCGATTTTTTGGCTGTCAGTTTATTATTTCAACACATTCTCCATTTCTGCTATCCATGAGTGAGGCGAAAATTTATAATTTGGATGAAAGCCCTGTTAATGTGAGACAATGGACGGAATTAGAAAATGTCCGTACATACTATGAATTTTTTAAAAGACATGAAAACATTTTTTAAGGTTGCTGAAGATCATTAAATAGATCACATGGGTATATTGTAGAATAAGTAATTCACATAAAAGGGGTGTATAAAAAGTGGATATAATATTTTGGGCAGCTATCAGTTTCATCGTAATCGGATTTGTTGTTCTCGTTTCTATGAAAAAAAGCATGGAAAGAAAGCTAGCTTTAATAATAGAAACTGGGGAAGATGAAGAAGGTTCAAGAAATCCTATCATCTGGTGGATTACAGGAACCGTAATTTGGGGGATTGTGAGTATGTATCTGGTTGTGTCATTGTTTTCTAAATTCACTTAATTTAGCAAGCAGTGCTGGTACTAATAATTACTGTTTTAAAAAGGAGCCTAGGTGCTCCTTTTTTATTTTTATTTGGTTAGGATAATGGCGTGAAAATTGTAACTTTTGTTCACGACTATCGTCTATACCAACGAGGTGAAATTATGAAAAGACTTATTATTTCATTTATCGCAATTGGCCTTGTATTAGTTGGATGTAGTCAAGTTGCTACAAATCGTAGTGACGAAAAATCTGATACAACAAAACAGCGGGTTTATACCAGTTCTTGGGATGGTCATCCTATAATCGTTGAACAAAGAAATAGTAACGAAACCTACGAAACTGTGTATGAGATAACTGATACCGATGAAATGAAAAAACTAATTAAGGCGTTAGAAAATGCAGACTGGCAAGAAAATGTGCAAGTTGATATAGGGCCACCAGACTATCGTTTCACATGGAATTCTTTTAACCATAGCGTTTGGATCAATCAAGAGTATGAAAGGTTAGAACTTTTAATTGAAGGACAATCAAATTATGGAACTTTGACATCGGATTCTTCTGACATTGTTTTTGAAATCTTAACAGGAAAAAAACTTGAAGATTTCAAGTAAGGAATAATAAGTGTGGGGGCGTATTTTGAAGACCATTTTACTTACAGCTAAAAATTACTTATATCTAATTTTAATAATCTTATCAGCGATATATCTAGTGTTAAGATTGACATCGATTGTTTTGGTAAAGGGTTTTGGTTTCGTTATTTTTTTAAGGAATTCTGAAATAAACTTAATGAATATTGCACCCACAACGGATATTATAATAAGCGCTATCTGTTTTACGATACCCTTTATATACTTTAATGGTATTAAACGTATCGTTATTTCTTTTATAGGCTGTTTACTATTTACGTATTCCGTTTTAATGTGGTTACCCATGATGGCTTTCTCACTAAGTCTTTCTCCAATTGAAAGTCCTTCTCTAACTGGTAAATATGCTGTGACCCAATATAGTAATCGTAATGACTCAGGAGAGAAGATATTACGAATTGAAGTTTATAAACAGCAATATCCTCTTCTTTATAAACTTGGAGCCAAAGAAAGTGAAGTCTTTTCAGTAAAAGATGATCATGAAACAATCGATTTGTTCGAGAAAAATTTTTATAAATTCAATGAAGATAAAAAATCTTTATCTTATGGGAAAATGAAAGTCCAGTTGAAATAGTGCCCATATCATACAATATTCGGGTTCCGATGAAGGAGTGGGCGACGTGAAGTGGGTAAACAGTAATTGGTTCGAAAAAGTTTTTTTGACTGTATGTTGGCTACTTTTAGCCTGGTTTACCTTAGGAGTTGTAGTGTTAGGCGGTTACATTTTTTTGTTATTTATCAGTGAGCTTCAAAAGTAATTTAATTTGATAGTACTAGTTGAAAAAGATATGTCTAATTACAAAAGAGGTGGGGTACAGCGATGAAAAAGATCATGATTATATTTATTTTGTTTATATCGATCTTACTTACTGGTTGTCAAAACACAGAAAACTCAATAATTAAAAATCATGAACAAGATATTCCAGATTATACACCTGCACCTGAAGATGTTATAGATATGCACGGGGAAATTAAAAACCTAGAGGGATTTAGGGAATTCCTGAGTAATGTTGAAAAAGGGAAGGCGGGTAATCTGCGCGTAGTTCGCTATACAGAAGAAGGTGACCCGATGCTTCATGATCTTGAATATGATGGTGAAGTAATAAATTCAACAACAGACACACGGCGAGATGGATTTGGTGAAGGAAGCATTATTCATACGACTTGTACTTCGATTGAGGTAGTCGAAACTACTGAGAGAACTGATTATCTTCTTGAAGGTTGCAAAGATCCGATAGATAATACCGTTTTAGTCATTTGGGAAAAATGAATAACTATTTTTCCATTAGTAAGTTAATATATTCGGATATAACTGGTATAGTCTAATGAAGGGTGTTTTATTATTTTGTAACATTGCAGATGGTTAAATGAGTAAAAGTTATTCTTATTTCAAAAGGGGGTAAGTTCCATCGAGGAAGAAGAGTTTTTTTCTAATCAGCAAAAAAAAGTAGATACAAAAAGAATAGTATATAAAGAGCTGGGCTTTATGGTATTGGGCATTATGTTTTTTCTTCAATATTTTAAAATAATTGCGTATCTAGAGAACCGTTATATATACGGAACAGGTTTGCCTGATATCGGTATACCTATCTTGATTTTTGTTGGAATCCCACTGTCCTATTTTTCTGCGAAAATTTTAGTGAAATTAATTAGAAAATTAGTATAGATGGTATGATTTGTGTGTTAATTGATGCATAGTATTTAAATGACCACTAATTCATATACGAATTAATGGTCTATTTTGTGTTTTATTTTATACCAGTGAACTGAAAGAGTTTTCATTTTATCATCCAATTCATACCTTAAAATGTTTCAACGCTTCCCGCTTACTCAACGGTTTCAATGGATGTTCCGCTACAAATGCTTTGACACTTTCCGGGTTCGTCTTGGCGTATTCCCGTAACACCCAACCAATTGCTTTTTGGATGAAAAATTCTTTGGACTCCATATGTTGTTGAATAATCTCAAAAACTAAATCGGAATTCGTTGCCTGTTTAAATTTCAATTGATGGAGAATCGCAGCTCGGTTCGTCCACATATTATCGGACGCTGACCATTCCATCATCACTTTTTCACCAGCTTCAGGATTTGCTCTTACAATATCGCCAACAAATTTCGGTGTAATCGAATCCACACTATCCCACCACGACTTTGTTTCAATCAGCCTGCGTAGCTCAGGTAAATCTTCGATCGACAAATGTTTCTTCATTTTCTCCAAAAGAAAAAATGCCGCATACTGGTATTCGCGTTCTGGTAGTTCATACAACTTCCATACTTCTTCAAACAACTGGTCAGGTTCAGGCAATGCATGTTCTGCAACAAATTCACGCAATAATTGTGTGCGAAGGGGGCTTTTAATGCCCATGAAAGTGAAATGGTTTTTCATATACGCCGCCATCGGGCCAGCTTGTTCCTCATTACGATTCGCCTCAAATAACTCAACGATACCTTTATAATCCCAATCCTTTTTCAATCAAACCACCCCCAACTTATTACTTAAAGTGTAGCACAAAATTAGTCTTTTGAAACTTTCAGACAGTTCAATCGTAGTAGTAGTTAAGGAATAGAGAGAGCGGGGGTGTTTCGATTGGATCCATTTATCATTATAGTAATCGGCATTCTTATTTTTATAGCGTATTACTTCCTAACAAGAAACAAGAAGAAACTAGAAAAGTTACGAAGAGAATGGGAAACAGGGGAATTTTTTTCATTAAGTGAAGATAGACAATCCTTAGCTTCTTATTGGTTAAATAAGAAAAACAACAGTGAAAGTTATGCAGGGGTAGACGAGCTGACTTGGAATGATTTAGCGATGGATGAGATCTTCAAAAAGTTAAATTATACGCAGTCGAGCGTCGGCACAGAATATTTATTTAATCAGCTTCGCGATATCGATCCAAAACTTGAAGGGGTAAATGAAAAAGAAGAACTTTATATGTTACTTGCTACCAACCATGAGTTAAGGGAGCAAGTACTGCTCATTCTGTCTGGGCTCGGTAAAGTCGATCATACGAACTCTTCTTCTTTTTTTCATGAACATCATCACAAGAAAATCGATCATTCATACCTGTACATCATTTTAGCATTGCTGCCTGTAGGGGCTATTGCCTTCATGTTTTTCAATTTCATGTATGGTATTTCAAGCTTGTTTATTGCGTTTACCATCAATATGCTTATCTATTATCGCAACAAAAATCAATTAGAAAACAAGTTATTTTCAATTACATACGCAGCTGCTATCATCAACACAGGTAAGAAGTTATCAGCGATCAATCAGGTAGAACTTGATCCTGCGTCGATTGGAAAAAATATAAAGCCTCTGAAGAAGGTTTCGTTTTGGGGCATGATGGTTTCAACTGGTGGGGGCGGGGAATTCGATTTTTTATCCGAGTATATTCGGATGTTATTCATGCTGGATTTCATCGCCTACAACCGTATTGTCCAAACATTATCAGATCATGAAGAGGAGTACCGCCTTGTGTGGGAACGGATTGGGGAATTGGATGCAGCCATCGCTGTTGCGTTTTACCGTAAATCACTCGATAGCTATTGCAGACCTGCATTTATCGATGATGAAAAAATTTCATTCGAAAATATAGCCCATCCCCTTATAGCTAATCCAGTTACGAATACATCTACGTTGGGGAAAAGCACTCTTGTCACCGGATCTAATGCTTCCGGAAAATCAACTTATATTAAAGCAGTCGCGATCAACGCGATTTTGGCACAAACAATTAACACCGTATTAGCAGATAAGTGGGCGATGAAACCAAGTTATATTGTTACCTCAATGGCAATTCAAGACAATGTTTTAGACGGGGATAGTTATTTTATTGCTGAGATTAAATCACTAAAACGGATTATCAGACTGATAGAAGAAGGAAAACCGGTCATTTCATTCATCGATGAAATTTTAAAAGGCACGAACACAATCGAGCGGATCGCCGCATCAGCTTCAATGTTGGAATGGCTTTCATCAAATAAAGGCATGAACGTCATTGCATCTCATGATATCGAACTCACTGAAATCGCGAGGAACATTTATACGAACTATCATTTCAGGGAATCGATTGAAAATGGTGAGGTGTTGTTTGATTATAAAATTCATGAAGGCCCATCTATCACGCGCAATGCCATTAAACTTCTAGAAATACTCGCTTATCCTGAAAGTATTACAAGGAACGCTAATAGCTTGGCAAAGCACTTTACGGAATGGCGAAATTGGCATGAAATCAAAGGGAATGGAGTCGAAACATGGAATTCATAGCATTGGCATTCGCTGGCGCAGCATTTGCATTTACTACGGATTTAATGACTAAAAAATAAGAAACTCACCGAAAGAATTGAAGCACTCGAGGAAAAATTAAATAAAAATGAAAAGTAGGAAATAAGCAATGAACATAAAAATAAAACCCATGAAGAAACAAGTAAACGCATGGATAGAAAAATACGTCCCAGAAAAAGATTTGTTTTTCTTACGCGAAGAAGATCTAAAAATAGTTCAGGATAAGTTAGAGGGAACACTTCTGATACCAAGAGCAGAGTTTTCAAATCATACTTCCTACAATAAAATTCAATGGGTCAATAGCTATGAAAATTGGAGTATATTAGGAGATGCACAATATGTGATTGTTGCACAGCCAACTTGGATAACAGCACTACCCTATCCAACAAAAGAAGCATTGTTTCAAATCCAACATCAAGTGGGGAGGGGGTTGATTTTCCCCATAACATACTTTTCTAAAACAGAGGCCATTCCGGAAGAATATGTGATTCAAGTAGCTGAAGAGCAGTTTGTAATGATTCAACATGACATGTGGGGGAAGCTACCCGATAGATATAAGGAGGAAGTTTTAAATACGTATGCGCAGCTTTGGGATGATTGGACATCAATAGAATGCCCGTCTTCGATACCCAAACATCTAAAAAAATATGCAAATACATTTTCCGCTAATGCAGGCGCCAACTGTCTTGCGGCCGTATTGTATGCAATTAGCGCGAATCCAATTAAAGACGAATGGATCATACATGAATGGGTTCACGGTGAAACCTTCACAATGGGATTACGAAATGCTTCTTATTCTCTTACGGATGATCAATTTCAAGCAACCGATGTTGTGGTATGGGTGAATGAAGAAGAAGTTATTCAACACGCAGCTTATTGTATTGATGGTCAGTTGTTTTTTAATAAAAATGGACAAACTTTTTTCAATCCGTGGAAAATTGTTGATTGTGATGAATTAAAGAAAGAATGGGAAAAATATACACCACGTGTTTATCGTAACTTTTTCATAGACGGGTAAGTGATTTCGACGGATGGGGAACACTTGCATTAATAAACGCAGATCTTGCACATGGTAAAAATAGGAGCGGGTTAAACTGGTTTTTTATTTCACTACCCAAAAACGGTTCTCGGCCTTTTTGTTTAATTAATTTGACTCGTTAGCTCGAAAAAGAGATATCGAAATTTGTAATATTATTTAACGGAAAATGAAAAGGCGTAGTTTGCTTTCCCTTTAAAATCCCCATCCCATTTAACTGTAGCGGAGTAATAGTATCTACCAGGCACTTTCGGTATGGTGAACAAATATCGACTAACGGTATCCACTTCATCGTTGGATTCTACAACTACGTCGGATTCTTCTCCCTTATAAAGTTGTACAAGATCGATTCTATCTACCTTTCGTAAATTTGGGGCAGATGGAGAATAAGCATGAGCAGAAGGCGGACCTAAGTCCATTGAAATTGTATCTCCTTGCTGAACAGTCATGGAAGTGTATCCTAGTAGTATTTCAATGGGTTTATCGGGTTCGAAATCACATGTTTTTCCTTCTTCTTCCCAACAATATTTATCAAGTACAGTGAATGTGATTCCATCATAAGAATCGGGACCGACAATAAGATCCGGTGGTTTACCCAATTCTTGGCTAAGAGTTAGTAGTGGCTCTGTAGGCGGTTTCACTTCAGCTTTATCATTCTGAGAACAAGCAACTAAAAATATGGCTAGTAAAGCAGTGAATAAAATGCTAATCTTTTTCAAATCAACCCTCCTTAATCACAATTTTCAATTAGTTCTGATTATAGCATAAGATAGATAGGCTTTCAATTAAGACGCAAAAAATAATGTAAGGTACCCACTAGCGTTGCATATCAGTAAAAAAATGTAAGGTAGCCTAAATATGGAACTGGATTCAATAGTTTAATAACTGTTCACGTCGAAACATTCACACTTGGTTTGCAAAATGCTTCCTATTCTCAAGTGGATGAGCATTTTCAGGCAAACGGCGTCGTTATCTGGGTGAACGAAGAAATTATCCAGCACGCAGCCTACTGTATGGATGGTCAGTTATTTTTCAATAAAAACGGACAAACATTATTCAATCCGTGGAAAATCGTTCATGGGGATGAATTAAAGAAAGAGTGGGAAAGATACACAATGCGTGTTTTTCGAAAGTCTTTCAACACGTAAATTATAGGAGTGATGCAATATGGATAATGGTTATTTTGTAGGCTGGGGGACACTTGCGTTGATCAATGCAGGCTTAGCACAAGGCAAAAATAGAAGTGGATTAAATTGGTTTCTTCTATCATTATTGTTAGGACCCCTGCAACATTCATTTTAGTCATATCAGATAAGAAATAAAAAGGACACCGCGATGGTGTCCTTTCATCATTTCAAATCTCAAATTGAACCCCAATATCTTCGCTCTCCGCTTTCCGATAAACCCCTTGCGCAACGGCCATATCAAAATAAGCAGCGCCGACAGACTTAAAGAAAGTAATTTCTTCGTCATCGGTACGACCATCCACACGATTGGTGATCAAATCCTTCAACTCACCGTGAATATCATCAAACGACCAATTCGGCTGCGTCGCTGCGTGTATTAATTCGCCAGCTTCTTCGGTAACACCTTCAAGATCATCGACGACAATCTTACTTGCACGTTGAAGGAATTTGAAATCTACTTCTCGCATATGCGGTAAATACGATCCAACCCCATTTACATGCGTACCTGGTTTAACATCGTCTCCGTTAAAAACAGGTTCTGTGGATCTCGTACTACAACAAATAATATCCGCCTGTTTAACGGCTACGGAGACATCTCGTTCAACTGAAATCACAATGTCATCGTTAATTCCGAATTCACGAAGCTTTTCACCGAACTTCACTGCTTTTTCTTCAGTCGGATTGACAAGTAGAATCTCTTTGATGTCTCGAACTTCAAGTACAGCAAGGACTTGTTCAAATGCCATTCCACCCGTACCAATCACCGTTAGAACGGAAGCATCAGCACGTGCGAGTTTTGCTGTTGCCAATCCACTTAATGCACCCGTGCGCAAACGCGTTAAATAAGAAGCATTCATTAACGCTAAATGTTCACCGTTTTTTGCATCCGTTACGAGAAGAACACCTTGTGTTGTCGGCTTTCCAATAGATGGATTATTGGGGAAAATCGAGACAGCTTTCATCGTCGCAATTTCTCCCACCAAATCTGCACTTGGCATGTAAATAGAAGATGCCTGATACGCTGGAAATTCCAACACTGTACGCGGTGGGTTTTCTACTTTATCGTTCGCTTTTGCATGAAGAACTTGTTCAATATCTTTTAACGCCTCGTTCATTTTATAAACCTTTTGAATTTCTGTTTCATTTAATAAAAGCATTGAATCATCCTTTGCTAGTTAAATATCTAGTTCTTGTCCCCGACGGTCTTTAACGCTCCATATTGCAAGAAGTGACACGACCGCTGTGAAAACAATGTAGAGGGCGACAGGTATATATGAATTGTTGAATGTTAATAAGAGTGAAGCAGCAATTAAAGGTGCTGTTCCGCCGGCAAGTGCCGCACCAATTTGATAACCTAGTGAGATACCTGTATAGCGTACTTCTGCTGAGAATATTTCAGAAAACATAGTGCCCAGTACAGCTGTAATTGGTGCCCAAATAATACCTAAACCTAATACAGTTGCAATGACAAGAAGCACAACGGATCCTTGATTTACCAACCAAAAGTATGGGAACGCGTAAAGTGCCATTGCGATTGTTCCATAAACATATAATGGTTTTCGTCCGACACGGTCTGACAATGCCCCCATTATAGGGATCAAAATTGTGGTAACGATGGTTCCAACCATGACAGCATTCAAGGTTGCTGTACGTGAAAATCCTAAATTTGTCGTTGCATAGGAAACAACGAATGTTCCGAAAATATAGAACGGAGCTGTTTCAACTACCTTAGCACCGATGGCAATAAGAACTTCGCGCCAATGTGTTTTAAGTGTTGTGACTAGCGGTATTTTCGGGATTTCTCCTTTTTCCTGAACGTTTTTAAAGGATGGTGTTTCGTCAATTCCTTTACGAATCCATAGTCCAAATACCACCAATAGGGCACTTAATATAAACGGTACACGCCATCCCCAAGTCATGAAAGAATCTTCAGGAAGAAGTGTCATAATTGAAAGTGCAACTGTTCCTAGAAGCATTCCGATGGTAATTCCCATCTGGGGAATACTTCCATAGAGTCCACGTTTTTCTGGAGGTGCATATTCAACTGCTAATAATAACGCACCGCCCCATTCTCCGCCAATCCCCAATCCTTGGATTAAGCGCAACGTAATTAATAGAATCGGTGCCCAAATTCCAATCGCTTGATATGTAGGTAATAATCCCATTCCAAATGTAGCAATCCCCATAATGCTTAACGTAAGCACCAAAGTCTTCTTTCGTCCAATTCTATCCCCGATATGACTGAAGATAATTCCCCCAAATGGACGGATGAAAAACGCTAATGCGAATGATGCAAACGCTAGGATTGTCCCGATTGCTGGATCTTCTGTCACAAAGAAAAGTTGGTTAAAAACAAGTGCTGCAACTGTTCCGTACAGAAAATAGTCAAACCACTCAATTGAACTACCAACAAGACTGGCGACAAGAACGCGGTTCATTTTTTTCTTCTCCATACTAATTCCCCCTTTTGTTGAAACGTAAAATGAAGTACAATTGAAGTAATACTTCAATCTTATATTTGTATCATAGCGTATTAAAATATTCTGTCAACATCTATTTTTAGGAGGGATTTAGTGCAACCGAAAAACTTAGGTGAACGATTAAAGGAAATACGGAAACAAAAACAAAAGACATTAAAGAATTTATCTGAAGAAACAGAGCTGTCAATTAGTTTTTTATCACAACTCGAAAGAGGGAAATCTTCTGCTACTTTAAAAACGCTGAAAAAAATATCGATTGCACTGGATGTCAATCCAAGTTATTTTTTTCAACAAGACCATGAGGACAACTATCAGAACCATACACTCACGGAACGATTAACTGAAAATCAATTCTATTATAAGGACTTGAGTAGCAATTTTTTAGCGCCAGCTTTTGCACCACTCTTAATTGTCATGAAACCCGGTCAAAGTGAGGAAGATTTAATGACGCATATTGGGCAAGAATTTATCTATATGCTTGAAGGACAATTAACCGTGCAGATAAAAGATAATATTCATACACTCAATCCGAACGAATCAATTATGTTTAACTCAATGGACCCACATTACTGGTATAATTATACGAACAAAGATATTCGGTTCTTATGTATTTCATATGATCGGAGAACTGATTTAGAGTAACTGTATTAAAAAATGTTTGAAATATCGCTTTGAAGCTATATTATTAAGAGTAGGAATACAATATATCACGTATAGAGTAGGGGTAGGAAAAATGGCTTTAGTTAGAGATTTCTTTATGGGATTATCCCAAAACCAATTATTAAACAGTGCTGCGAAAAAATATGGTCTCAAATTAGGCGCGCAGAACGTTGTCGCAGGAACAAATGTTGAAGAAACAATTGAGAGTATAAAAAAATTGAATGCGCAAGGAATTTCTTGTACGGTGGATAATTTAGGCGAATTTGTCTATGAAAAAGAAGAAGCTACTGAAGCAAAAGGAAGTATCCTCGAAGTTATAGAAGCGATTCACACGCACGAAGTGGATGCACATATTTCATTAAAGCCATCTCAATTGGGTCTTGATATTGATTATGACTTTTGTTTGGGCAACTTAAGAGAAATTGTGGAGAAAGCGAATGGTTATGGAATATTCGTGAACTTCGACATGGAAGACCATGATCGTCTTCAGCCTTCTTTTGATATTTTAGAAACATTGTCAAAGGACTATCCTAATATTGGAACAGTCATTCAAGCTTATTTCTTCAGAGCCAAAGAAGACATTGAGAAATATAAAGATTTTCGTCTTCGAATTGTAAAAGGTGCTTATAAAGAGCCAATCGAACTTGCCTACCAAGATAAGGCGACGATCGATGAAAATTATATTGAGTTAATTGAATGGCATTTATTGAACGGTAAATTTACATCCATTGCAACACATGATCACCATGTGATTAATCATGTAAAACAATTTGTTAAAGAACATAACATCTCAAACGATCAATTTGAATTCCAAATGCTTTATGGTTTTAGAACGGATATGCACCAAGAATTAGTGAAAGAAGGCTATAATTTCTGTGTTTATGTACCCTTTGGAAATGACTGGTACGGGTACTTTATGAGACGCCTTGCAGAAAGACCTCAGAATTTAAATCTTGTTGTCAAACAAGTCTTTACCAAGAAAACAAACACAATGATTGGTCTTGCTGCTGGTGCATTTTTAGTGGGAAGATTGACGAAAAGAAAATAACATTAAATAACTGTCCAGAGAGGTGTGAACACTCACCTTTACTGAACAGTTTTTCTTTTCAAGGAAATTGGTAATAGAAGAAATGTCTAGCAAATGTTATACTAACTGTAGGAAATTTTCAGATAGAAGTGTCACAAGAAAATGGGGGAATAAGTCATGTCAAATGAAGTAAAAGTTATTTTTGAAAGCAATGCAGCAATTGCGGAAAATGAAACAGTTAAGAATTTCGTGAAAAACAGTCCAGCTGGACATTGTTCCGTTTTACTGAAAGACGAACATTATGTGGTTATTAAAAATGATGAAAAAGCACCTGTAAGCTTGGAAAAAGTTCGCGCAACCGCTGGAAATATTGCACGCGATCTAGGCAACCGGAAAGTAGAAACAGCATTCGTAGACGCTGACGATCTTGAAGCTGGTTTTGCAGAATTGGCTAAAGAAGATGTTCTTACGGCATTTGTTGAAGGTTGGAACCTTGGTGCTTATCAGTTTGTTACCTATAAACCAAGCGTGACACCATTCCGTACAGCGCTTGAAGTTGAAGGCGACGGGCAAGTACAATCAGCCGTTACGACAGGGAAAATACGTGCAGAGGCAACAGCATTCTCACGAGACCTTATGAATGAAGTATCAAATGTACTTAATCCAGAAACATTCCCAGAAGTACTAAAAAAACAATTTGAAGGCACAGATGTAGAAGTAAATGTGTTGGATAAAGATAAACTCGAAGAAATGGAAATGAATGGTGTACTGACAGTCGGTCGCGGAAGTACATATAAACCTGCATTCGTTGAACTTGTTTACAAAGGCGACGAAACGAAGCCACTCGTAGCACTTGTAGGTAAAGGGGTTACGTTCGATACAGGTGGCATTAGTTTGAAGAGCGGTAAAGACTTAAGCGATATGCGTATGGATATGGGCGGCGCTGCGGCAGTTGCGGGCGCGATGACATTACTTGCAAAAACAAAAGCGAAAGCGAACGTCGTGGTCTTAATTCCAATCGTGGAAAACATGCCAGACAATACGTCTGTTCTACCAGGCGAAGTCATCACATACAAAAATGGTTTGACAGTTCAAGTCGGAAACACCGACGCAGAAGGCCGTCTCATTTTAGCAGATGCCTTAATTCGTGCAGGCGAATTAAATGCGGAGTATATCGTCAATATTGCGACTCTTACAGGTGCAGTTGTTAATGCACTTGGAACTGAATTAGGTGGCGTCTTCGGAGACGCAGAACTGTCTGCTGAACTGAAAAAAATCGGCGATCAAAACGGTGATTTTATCTGGCCAATGCCATTAGTTGAAGCATATGACAGCTCACTCGACAGTGATTATGCGGATCTGAACAACATCAGTTCATTAAACGTCGCAGGCTCAATTACAGCGGGACTTTTCCTTCGTCGTTTCGTACCAAAAGAAAGCAAATGGTTGCACGTTGATATGGCAGGCGTCATGGACAAGAGTAAAGCGTCCGGCTATTATGCGAAATCTGCAACTGGATACGGCGCGAGATTATTAGCTGACTTTACAACTTTCGTTTCGAAATAAAGGTAAGAGGAGGATACGACCTGAGACTCTTTGTTGCGGTTGTTATCGTATTATTTCTAATAGGTTGTACAAGTAACAATTCAACTGTGGAAACTACTATTGATACGAACGATTTGACAAAGTTTCACGAGGATAAATATTTCGATGCGTATATACTCTCAAAGTCTTGGAACTCATTTTCCGTCGTGGACGATTTAGATAATAAAAGCAGTAAAAAGATTGTAACGATGGCAAACAGTGATGATAAAAGTGTCATTAGATCATTGAAGAAAAAGCAGAAAGTTAGAATCTGGTTTGATTATTTAAGAGAATCTTTGCCCGGGAAAACGACAGCATATCGTGTTGAAGTAATGGAGTGAGCATTCTAATTTATGCTAGCTGAATTTCCGACTGTAAATAATGAAAATGCTCAGTACCATCGCGTACTGAGCATTTTTTTATTCAAAAGTAGTTAACATATTAAGAAACGGAAAATCTCAATTCATAATTTTGACGAAAGCGACTAAAGCCGTCATGCAAACGACCAATCCACACCCACAAACGACTAAAACCTCATCACAAAAACCGCGCCACCATCCCGCGCGGTCCAACAATTCACTCACAAACCAGAACTTGCCTCACAAACAATCCTTTTTTCGCTTCACAACGGTCTGAAATCGTAAATCCAACCTCTTCAATCATATGATCAATCGTATCAATCGTCACAACGATAGCTCTCTTCGCAATTCGACGCGCTTGACGTAAGATATCGAGTTGGTCTTCAGGTGTTGCTTCGGAAAAAATATTATACGGCATATCAATAATCGCGACATCATACGTTTCAGAAACATCCGCAATTGCTCCGTGTTCGACATCCCCTGAAAGTCCAAAGTATGTAATATTCTCTTTCGCTGGTTCAATCACCAGCGGGTTAATATCACGACCGACAATGTCAATTTCCATCGAAAGTGCCTCGACGAGTACATTTCCAATGCCGCAACAAGGGTCAATTACTTTTAACCCATCTGGATAGGGGACAGCGATATTTGCAACAGCTCTTGCAACACGCGTGCTTAACGCGGTGGAATAGCTATGCGGTTTTTTCTGGTGACGGAACCAAACCGATTCGCTTTCCGTGTACTTTCCGAAATACCAATGTTCGTCAAGCACGAGAAAGCCATAAACGCTTTCTGGATGAAACAAGTCCGGTTCGCCGTTAATTTGCAAGCCAATTTCACGTTCGATTTTACGACGATCCGCATGTTCAATCTTTTTCGTCGAATCGAGATCCATCGTATTCATACAACCAACTTTAAATGTCGTACCCTGCAAGTCGAGTTGCCCAACTTGTTGAACTAGACTTTCCCAACTATCAGCCGTGTATAGAACTTCGAGCCGCTCTTTCATAAATGGACTCCGACTTGGGTCGATGTTAACATCACCTAGCAATACATTCGTTTCAGAATGAAATCCAAAAAAAGAACGCATTTCTAATTTGCATAAGTCGTATTCATCCCCATGCCGTACATATGTGTAAATGAATGTAGGACTGGTCATTCGGCATCCTCGATTTCCGCAACCATTGAAAAGACAAACGAGTAGATGAGATTATACGCTTCTAAAAATGTCATGTCTTCACTAAATCCAGCTGCATAATTCAGCGCGAAATTCATATCAAATAAGCCGTCATTTCCAGAGAAAGCTACACTGTACTTTCCTTCTTCTCCGTTTAAATTAGCATCTAGATAATCTTGGATTCGTGATTCGTACTTCTTTTTCATTTTCAAGCCAAACATTGCTGTGAAAGTCTTAAATACATCATCAATTTCCAAAGAAACGGCATCGATTCCAACCAAGTCAAATGATTTCGATTCGACGTATAAAAATTCTTCGATATGCGTCTTCAAATGATCAATCTTGGTTTCTAAAAACTTTGGCGTTTCCACAATGATGAGCGCAACTGTATCTTTTTGACAACGCTCAAGATAAGCGTCTGAAAATCGGGACGCCGCGTCTTTTAAAACGACTTCAACACCAGTAGGGAGGAGTTGGTGTTTTTCTGCATATTGTTTTTCTTCTTTATGTAACTCAATTTGTGGGGGTTCAGTTTGCACTAATTCTGCAATATATTGTTCCAGTTGTTGTTTTAACATCTAGGTTCACTCCTTATTCTTCCGTAGTCTATCCTATCACAATTTTTCTAGAACGGTCGTTCAATCGAACTCCGCTGGATTGAATAAATTATTGAGAGAAATGGAATTTTAAAAATCCACATTTTATGTTTCGCATTAAGTGATCCATCCTCAGTTTCATGCACAAAAAAATCTTCTTCAATCGGTAATTTAAAAACCTTTTTCTTTACTGCTAAATATATCCCGGCGTCTGAAGTCGGGGAACTAAGTTTTTTACTTGTAAGTTGCAAGTCACTTCCATGTTGCATTAAATCCAACACACCAATCATTGCTGAAAATGGCAACGGCAAAGCGATATTCATATAAGTACGTCCCGCGTTTTCATGAATGGAATAAAGTGCGACAAATGCTGTCTCATCATCAACTTTTCGAACCCATGCACGAACATTTTCACGACCATCGAATTCTTCATCAACTGAATGAATAGCACCTGTCATTTCAATTTGTTGTCGATGCAAAGGTAAATTAATTTGTTGCATTTTCCGACTCATTAACTTGTATATAAGGGCGAAAGGCATAAACCAAGTATGCCATTTTACAGTAGAAAATAAGCGGTAGTCCATCGTGTTTTCATAGAAGTCAATGACCTTTGGTGAAAGCGTTTTGTAATCGAGTTCAAACACTTTCATACTATCAATTAGCCCGGTATTATGAAGTTTATTTTCAACTAAAAACTTGCCACGAATCTTGCTTACTGGAAATGTCGGCGTTAAAGTAGTTTCAGAAACGGACAGCGACCAGCCAATTAATCCAATCAATGCGAATAATACACAGTTTAGTAAACCATGAAAACGTAACATGAAATCAATGGAAACCGTAACAAGTCCAAACCCGTTTCCAAGCGCATAAAACAACGAGAAAACAATAGTCAATCCAAGTGCTGCAAATGAAATGCGAACGAACCATTTTTGGATACGACTTCGGAAGGGAGTTTTCCAAGTGAGATAGAGTAAACCGTATAAGCCGAACATGTAAAGTATCACTGAAAGAAGTTCTATCCACCGTGAAAACGTAATTCCAATGGCGACAACCATCGGAGAGAGTAGAATGATCGTACAAATTACATGATAAAAAGTAGTTTTGTAGAGTCTCCCTAAAAATCCGATGAAAATTGGCAATAAAAACGCGGAGTAATGAAAGTGAATGGCAGTTAACCAAGTGATCAATGGCGTAAAACCTGTATCGATGCCCACCACATAAGCAAAGTACCATCCACCGCCAAAAGCTAAGTAAATGAGCCCGCTATCAATCGCAAACTCTTCCAATCTCGTAAATCCTCTTGTCAGAAAACGAGACAATCCATAGCATGCAATGATCACGGTGAAAAGTAAATAAACACCAGCCAAAAGACCATCCCATTTAGAAGTCGTTAGTTGAAGTAGTCCAACAGAAACATAAGCAGGTATAGCAAAGTAATAATAATACCTCGAGAACCAATCCCCCTGGACCATAACGAGTCTTAGCGCAATCGGAACATACACTAGTTGCGCAACGGTTAGCAGTAGAAATGGCCATAGATTCGTACCGAAAAGAAACACAAGAGCAACTAGCAGTATATGTATAAGTGCAAAATTACGCATCTTCATCGGCAGAAAACTCTCCTTCATATGAGAATACTGTCCCGATTAAAGGATTTTTCACGTTCACGGTAATCTGGTAACATTCTCGTTCATCCAAATATTTCTCAGTCACAGTAGCAAGAGCTTGAAAAAATCTTGGAAGGGGTGCTTCAAATTTTCCGAGAACAAGCTTTTGATTCAAAGAGGTAATCTCTAAATGTCTCTTATCAGTCACTGTAAACTTCAAATCAGCATACACGATATACGGTTCTCCTAAATAATCTTTAATAACGAGTCGTTCTTCATCAAGACTCATCAATGCATTGAAAAATCTTTTTTTATTGCCAAAGTGAAAAATACGTTCCCAATGGACATGACTTTCACCGTCTTCAGTAATATAGGAAGTATTCGTAATTGAAAACGGAATCGATTTTCCGCTTTCAGGAAAGAGTAACTTCCATTTTGTCCCGATTTGAAAAAGGGGATAGAGCCATTTGGGGCCACCTTTTATTTCATTCATAATTCCAGTGGCTTTGAAAACAGTGCCTGCTGATAAGTCGTATCGCTTTTGAAGCATCGGATGCAATTGAGAAAAATCATTTCCCATTACCTTTTCAAATAGAGCCAATTTAAACACCTCATCGTTTTCTAAGACAACTTTTAGCAGACGGTACATCCTTCGATAGCAAGAATCCAATCACCGAAAGAATAATAAGCGAAAGATTGAACGTCACCGGATTGAATGGGTGAATCGCTGTTTCAGGAACGGAAACGATCGCGGCAATCGTTAATAATGGAAACAAAATCAGCTGCAACATAAACAAATGATCCTTTCGACGATAGAAAAGCCATAAAAGGCCAAATAGTACTTCTAAAACACCAATCAGCAACACTGCTAAAGTTACTAAACTATCCGAAATGGCAAAAGTATTCCCAACCATTGCACGTTCAGCGGGATGCATGCCAATAATTTTTGGAATTAACCCTTGATACAGCCATATAAAAGCGAATGCTAAAGTAATCATGTACGTACTGAAAAATCGGATGTACTGGGTGGTGGGGGTCTCACCTTTTTCAAGCCATCTTTTTAACACATCAAAGCTTAGGGCAGTTGCCCAGCCAATAAGTGGACGGAAAACAAACTTGTCGACTACTTTTCCGGCTTGACCAAAATTGACGTCATAATCATATTGCGTTAGGAATTTAACGGAATCGTCTAGTTGTTCATATTTCCAATACCCTCGACCTTCACGAATAGGCGAGAGCTTTTGATTGGTGCCAAAGTGAAGAGAAGAAGATCTAAGCCTATTGTCTTGAAATGATCCAACACTTTTTCCCCATCCTTCAACTTTATAAAACGGGCCAACTGTTCTTGTATAAGTAAAATGTTGGGCTTCGTTTTCGTTTTTCGGTAAGTAGGTAATGGAGGAAAAACGAAGATCCCATTGTTCGTGTAATTGTGGATTTTGAGATGCTTCCCATAACTTATCAAGTTCAGCGTGAATTGGAATTTCAACATAAATCGGCTTCGATTTCATGCGCTACCCTCCTGTTTTCATGCAATTATGTATACTTATTATAACGAATACGGAGCATACAAGTTACCACTTTTAGGATTAATTCAATAAACGCGTAAAAAAGCGACAGTGTTTTATTTCAAACACCGTCGCCTTCAGTTCAATCAATCACACCATGCTGAATAATTTCTACCTCAACATTAAAGTTAACCTTAATTGTTGGATACATTTCGCGCCATTCTTCATTAGTTAAGTCTTTACCTTCTGAAGTCTCTTTATAAATAAGTCCGAAGCCAAATGGGTCAGATTCAAGTTGTTGAAGTTTAGCAAGTATCTTTTTAAAACGCGTTTCCATGTTTTTTTTTATTTCTTCGCCCATCTTCCGAACAACTTTTGGATCTTTTAAAATAATACCAGCGGACTGCTCTAGTAAACGTAATTTTAAGGTGGTGTCTACTTTAAAAACTAAAGAATCGGCATTTTCAATTGTTGTTTTACTTTTCCCGTTATCGATTATAACTGAAATTTGTACCTCTTCTTCTTGCTTTCTGTTTTCTCTTTCCTCGAGATGGTCTTTAAATGGTTCCAGAGGAAGTGATAACCTTAGCTCATGTTCTTTTACGGTACGGTCCATCAAATTGATAAGCGTCGCTTCATCATTCGTGATTTCACCTACCATCACATCAGCCTTAAATAGGGCAAGACTTGATAGTTTAGGGATATCATCAATAATTTCAAAGATGGGGAGCACATTATCTTGTCCAACATCATAGTATATTCGCAAAAAGTCTTGTAATGTTTTTCGGGGGATATTATGATCTCTAGAATGATTGTCAATCAAGCCATGTAAATACTGCCCAATATCCGTTGGGATATTCTCTGAATCCGCGGACAATACTTCTTCCGCAGTCGTTTTACTCACAGCTAAATACATGAGATCAGGAATTCGAGCATCGCGGGAGGCAGTATCTAAAAGGGGTAAAATCCCTTTTCTAACCATATCATTTCCAAGGATTGAAAGCTTGATCTTGCCAATTGCGAGTTTGTACATTGAAGCATGAGATGCGTCATCTAAAGCTTCTATGACCGTTTTTCCTTTGCCCTTGATTAATTTTGTCGTATTATCTGCGTTCGCTGTAAATTGAAACGTAACAAAGGACACTTCAAATAATTCATCATCAATAAGATCCACGCCACGTGCATTAACAATTCCTATTTTCTCGATTTCCTGCATTTCTATACAACTTACAAGAAAAAAACAGGGCAGGATTAGCATTAACATATTTTTGAGGTTTTTCATTTCGCACTTCCTTTGGCTCTCTGACGTTTCTTCTTTAGTAAAACGATGGGAAGAAGAAGGAGTGGGTAGATAAACACAATCCAAAATCCTACTTTACTCACTACATCGCTGATATAGCGAATTTGTGATTCAGTCCTAATCATGCTGCAAACGATTAATGAAAGTGTAGCCACTACATATAAGGATTTTTTGTGTGATACGGCATATAATCGATTCGCCCCATGAGTTATCATCCACATAAGGAGCACCAGTGTTGGAATCGTGACCATCATCCATTCCGCAATTATAAAATAGTCGAAGCGCTCCATGAATGAAAAAGAGACAGATTTAAATAAAGATAAAACTGGCCAAGTGATTAAATTGAAATCATTCGGACTGTAATAGCCGATTGAAATAATCGTTGTGATTAAAACAAGAAAAGCAGAAATCGACAAACCGATAAAAACAGGAAGCTTAGCATTTTTTTTGTTTTCTATAAAAGGATAGATGAAAAACAAAATCTCCATCCCGAGGAAGGTATATGAAGTGGTTCGAGCCCCTTTCAGCAAATCTGTAATAGAGGCCTCAAACATTGGTAGAAAATGCGCGCTTTCCATCCGGGATATTGGATCATAAAGTAAGATGAATACCCAAGGGGCCATTAAGAAAAAAATAAAAACAACACCAATGATCACGCGGAAACCATTATGGACAGTATAAACAACGAGTAGGAGCAACAATAATCCCATTATGAAATTTGAAATGGTTGGAAAGATAAAAATTTGAATGATTTCAATATAGTTCAGTAAAACAGAGAGAAACTCCGCCGCAAAGAAAACAAGATAAATAGTTCCGAGCAATTTCCCAATCCATTTCCCAAAGACATCGACTTGAATGCCTAAGATATCCGCATTTTCGTAGTTGTTTAAAATGACAAGCATTGCCCAAGCGACAATGAACATGAATAGAAGCGCAATAATGACTGAAATCCATGCGTCTTGCCGAGCAGATTCGAAAATATAACGCGGTGTCCCTAAGATACCAACACCGACTTGGATTCCTACTATGATAAAAAGTAAATAAAAAGCACGTATACTTTGTCCAGGTTTTATAGTCAAATTGACCTTCAATTACACCACCTACTCCTCAATATCACGTTTTTTAAGCGCTTCCTTTTTGGAATAACGCGTTTGATCCTTTGGTCGATACATAGTGGCACGTTGACTATTTTGCGCGGGAGGTGTGCGAAAGAACACTTTATTCAAATCTTTAAGGTTTAATGGATAGATAGGTGCTAAATAAGGACGACCCAGAGATTTAAGTCTAAGTAAATGAATGATTAATAAACAAACCCCGAACATGATACCAATCAAACCGTAGAGACCGGCCAAGATCATCAACGGGAAACGGAGAACCCGAAAAGTTGTCCCAAGCACATAGCTTGGCGTCGTAAAGGATGCGAGCGCGCTCATTGCCACAACGATGATTAATATGTTACTCGTCAGACCGGCTTCAACGGCTGCTTGTCCAATAACGATTCCGCCTACAATGCCCATTGTTTGTCCAACTTTAGTCGGTAACCTAGCCCCGGCTTCGCGTAATAACTCAATCATGAGTTCTATCAGTAGTGCTTCTAGAAGGGGTGGAAAGGGAACTGCGGCCCGAGACTGTCCAATGGAAACAATCAATGCCGTTGGAATGAGTTCATAATGATAGGTAACGACGGCGATATAAGTCGGTGTGAGCATAAGTGCGGTAAAAATCGCGACTAAACGTAGAAGTCGAAAGGCAGTGGCTGGAAGCCAGCGCATATAAACATCTTCCATAGCTTCGAAAAAACTAAAAAAAGTAGAAGGCGCTATAAAAGAGTTGGGACTATTTTCAACTAATACAGCAATTTTTCCATTTTTGACCGAATAACTTAGACGACTAGGCAATTCTGTCACATAAAATTGGGGGAATATTGTGGTAGATGAATCTTCAATATACTGTTTTAATCTCGTTGAATCCTCTAGTTCATCAATATCCAAATCTTCAATTCGCTGACGTATCGTATTGATATCCGTATCATTCGCAACGGATTTCAAATAAATCAGCCGAACTTCGCGAGGAATCACTTTACCAACAATTATTTTTTCCATAACAAGATCTTCGGATGGGAGAATCTGCCGGATTACATTTAAATTTGTGTATAATGATTCAGTAAAGGCAATCTGAGGACCTTCGACGACTGATTCCGTCTCAGATTTCTCCAAACTCCGTTTTTCCTCTTCCATCAATAAATAAAGAATAACCTGATTTTCACCTTCAATGTAAATGAAAACGCCGCCCAATATAATCTTATTGAATACTTCATTCATTGAATTTGTGATTGATCCATTACCCAAAGGAATTTCATTTAAGACGTCAAGACTCGTCCAGGCTTCTGAATGACTGAGTAAAGGGGCTAATAAAGAACTTTCCAGCTTATTTGTATCGATTAAGTAAGAAATTCCAAAAACTGCAATCTTTTTACCTTGATGTTCGTATACGGAAAAGAGTAGATCCTCATCCGAATGATTCTCGAATTTACTTTTAATGATGATTTCCAATTCATTCACTAGTAAAGGAAAGATGGTTTGATTTTTCAATTTGACCTCCTAAGAAAACGAGAATGATTATTAGTATGAGGCAAAAGAGTGCGAAATATAACAATGAAACAATTGCAGAATTAATAGAGGTTGTATTGTCTTGATTTAGGAATTGAGACAAGTGCTGCGAAAGGGATGCTTAAATTTGGTCTCGCATATGATGTGCGCTCAAATTCAAATAATGTCCGCCCAATCTTGAAAATCACCTCATTATGTCCGCGCAATCTTGAAAGATGTCTGCTGAAATTCTCCAATCCTTCTTTAAACATTCGAAAACAAACATTTCCTACCATTCTTTCTAAAATAAAACCAATCTATATAGCTAGTTTTTATAGTATAATAGGAGGTAGTGAGATTTCTTTGCAAATCTGATAAAGAAGGAATGAGAAACATTAAAAAAAATTGGAAAAAGTTGCTGCTTCTTGTACTCGTTTTATTTCTGGCGTTTCAAATTATTGGCAGTTTCTTTTTTTATGACTTAGCCATCAAAAGAGGGCATAAAAAGTATTTGGAAAACAATACGGACCTAGAAGTTTCTGCGGAAACGATGGAACTATTTGTCAATGGAGAATGGAAAGATTGGGTAGCCAAGCAAGACTTTGAACCGATGAATATGATGGCACGTGACGGCACGAATCTATCAGGCTATTTTCTAAGTGCCCCAGAACCCACAAACAAACTCGTTATCTTAGCGCATGGCTATCTAGGTAATGCGAAACAGATGGGGTTATATGGACAGTACTATTATGAAGAATTAGGCTATAACCTTTTCATGCCGGATGCTAGAGGACACGGAAAAAGTGGGGGAGAGTATTACGGGTTTGGTTGGCCGGATCGCCTCGACTTAGTAGATTGGACCAAGCGATTGGTGAAGAACCTTGGATCAGATACGGACATTGTTTACCACGGTTTATCGATGGGTGCTGCAACAGTGCTGATGGCCAGTGGCGAAGAGGACTTGCCACCTCAAGTCAATGCGATTATCGCAGACAGCCCCTACGAATCCGTTTATAAATTATTCGCTTATCAAATGAAGCGTATGTTTCACCTCCCAGCGTTTCCACTTTTAGATAGCACCAGCTTGTTGACAAAAGTGCGGGCGGGTTATTTATTAAAAGAAGCGAGTGCCTTAACGCAAGTTGAGCAAACAACAGTGCCAATTATGTACATCCATGGGAAGGCCGATACATTCATCCCCGTGACGATGTCCGAGGATTTATATAAGCATACAGCGAGTGACTCAGAATTGTTTTTAGTGGACGGTGCAAATCACGGCGAAGCATTTGCGTTACACAAAGATGGCTATAAAAATAGTGTCCAACAATTCTTAGGGAAACATCTTAATTAAAGAAGTCGTACCAGTTTGAATGCAACTTTCAAACTGGTACGACTTTTTTTCTTCCCCCTAAAATTCTCACTTCACACAAAACTCCAAAAACATGTATGATAGTATCAGAGGGAATTGTTTGAATAGTAAAGGGGGAATTTGGATGCTGAAAGAATTAGGCATTACACCAATTAGAATGGAATTGCCATTTCGTTTAAACCATGTGAATTGTTTTATGGCAGAAGGAGAAAATGGTTGGACGGTGATTGATTCGGGATTAAATAATTCATACACCGCTAAGGTTTGGGACGAAAATCTTCTGGGGAAAAACGTCACGGATCTATACTTAACCCATTACCATCCCGATCATTTCGGACATGCGGGGACGCTGCAACAAAAAACAGGCGCACGTGTATCTATGTCGAAAATTGATGCAGATGCTGGCTATAATGCGTGGACGGACGAATTTCTGGGGAGTATACATAGTCATTATCTAGCATCTGGCATTCCTGACGATATTGGAAAACAGATGGTAGAAAACACTTTTGGATTTGTCCCGCTCGTCACACCGCATCCGCAAGTAGATCATTACTTTAAAGAAGGAGAAATCGTACCCATCGGTCGCTATGAATACGAAGTGATATTTGCACCAGGTCATTCAGATGGTATGATTTGTTTTTACAACGCTGAAAAAGATTTCTTACTTTCAGCTGATCATATTTTACCGAGAATTACACCCAATATTTCATACTGGTTTCACGGAAATGATAACCCGCTAAAATCTTATTTGAATTCATTAGATAAAATAAAAGAACTCAATATCGATTTTGTTGTGCCTTCCCACGGGAAACCGTTTCACGGAGCGAATAAACGAATAGATGAGATAAAAGAACACCATGATAACCGACTCGCTGAAACGATGAAGGGCATCGGTCAAGGCGCGACGGTCTATGAAGTTTTCAATCGCTTATTTGATTGGAATTTGACCATCCATGAAATTCGCTTTGCGGTAGGGGAGACAGTCGCGCACCTCGAATACTTGCGTCATCAAGGGAAATGTAAGAGAGAATTACAAAACGGCGTTTGGCATTATTCAATCGCTTAATTGTATCTAACTGAGAAAAGAGGGGGACAAATTTATGAAACCAATTATTGGAATTACTACAAGTCATGAGGGAGAGAGAAAGCTCCAACTCAATACGAATTATGCAGCTGCGGTCATTCGAGCAGGTGGTATACCACTACTTTTACCGATGGGGATTGAAGAAGATTTCGAACAAGTGACCGACATGCTAGACGGTTTACTTCTGACTGGCGGCGGGGATATTGACCCCATATTGTTCAATGAAGAACCGCATCAGAAACTTGGAGAAGTTTCACCAACTCGTGACGCATTTGAAATAGGCATCGCGAAGGAAGTACTGGCGGCAGATAAACCAATATTGGGCATTTGCAAAGGGCTTCAAATTATTAATGTCGCATTGGGTGGGACACTTATTCAAGACATCTATTCACAATGTGAAACGCCTCCTTTGTTGCACTCACAAAAGGCACCAAGAAAACATCCGACGCATTTCGTACAAGTTGAAAAGGATTCGATCCTTTCATCCATATCAGAAAGTGCTCAAATAAGCGTCAACTCCTTCCATCATCAGGCTGTGAAAGATGTACCTAGCCCGCTAAAAATTACGGGAACTGCCAGTGACGGAATCATTGAAGCAGTGGAAAGTACTGACCATCAGTTCGTACTTGGCGTTCAATGGCATCCGGAAGCATTGGCGGAAGGTAGTGACGCGGTATCACTCCGAATCTTCCAGACCTTCATTGACAAAAGCAAAGAAAGTAGGCGTTGACAATGACTGTAATCGACTTACACTGTGACGTTCTATTACGTTTATATGAGACAAACGGAAAATTGGCCTTCAAAAATGCACCTGAACTGGATACGAATTTTGAAAAGATGAAAACAGGGGGCGTTCGTGCACAGGCCTTTGCAATCTTCATCGAACCTGACATGAAATCTGACGAAAAGTTTCAAGCTGCACTAGACCAAATCCATTATTTTTACAATGATGTTTTGGCAAATAACCCACAAATGAAACAGGTTAAAGACTGGAATGACTTCGATCAGCTGAAATCAGGAGAAATAGGCGCATTTTTAACGCTAGAAGGTGTGGATGCTATTGGGAATGACATTCAAAAGTTAAGCATTCTATACGAGCTAGGCATTCGTTCAATTGGCCTCACCTGGAATAATGCGAATCTAGCAGCGGACGGGGCAGGAGAAAAACGTGGGGCGGGACTCACCGAGTTCGGAAGGGAAATCGTTCAATTCAATAACGAACGAAAAATCCTTACCGATGTCTCTCATTTAAGTGAAAAAGCATTTTGGGATGTTATGGAGGAAGCAGCGTATCCGATTGCAAGCCACTCCAATTCGAAAGCAATCTGCAATCATGTACGAAATTTATCAGACGAACAAGCAAAAGCCATGTTTGATAAAAACGGTCTGATTCATGTCGTATATTGCCCTCAGTTCGTGAAAGAGAAAGGTGACGTGACCATTTCTGATTTGATAAAACATATCGACCACTTCAGTTCATTGGGCGGGGTGAAGCAAATTGGTTTAGGCTCTGATTTCGACGGCATTGAGTCGAAAATCATTGATTTAGAAGATGCCTCCATGCATCCCAATTTACTAAATGAGCTCCAAAAATATTATAGCGAAGACGAAGTAAAGGGTTTCGCTTATCAAAACTTTTTAAATCATCGTCCGAAATAAGAATTGCAGGAACAATCTACCGATTGTTCCTGTTTTTTAATTTTTCAACCTATACCTATTTATTGCTCTATGAATAAAGGCAATCTAAACAGGAAACCATAATGCTATAACTTCCCAACTTAAAGGAGGCATTCCAATCGAAGCGCTAAAAAGGAAATTAGATGGAATTGCGGATGCCGTGTTTAGAGATGTTTATGTTGAAAAAGAGCGCGTCACCTTAATCTATTTTAGTTCGCTAATCGATAAGCTCTTATTACACCAAACAGTCATAGCGCCATTATTGGCGTCAAAAGCAAATGTCTTGCAAACATCTGAAGTAATCGAATCAAGCGATCTGAATGGACTTATTTCTTCTATTACTGCAGGAAATACAATTATCTATTTTCATAAAGAAAATTTATATTTAACCAAAGATACTTTTAGTGCACCTTCCGCCTCTATTACAGACACCGACACTGAATCGAGCGTGATTGGTCCTCAAAACGCATTTGCTGAATCATTGGATACCAATCTGTCTTTAATCAAAAGAAGAATTCAAAACCCGAATTTAAAAATCAAGAATCATGTGATTGATTCTGAAACGAATACAAAAGTTTCTGTCCTTTATATGGATAATATTGCGAATAAGGAAAACTTGGACATTGTCAATAAAAAAATTCAGGAAATTAATCATCCCGGTCTTAATGATATTTCTATTTTGCAACAACTAATGGATGATCACCCCTTTTCTCCGTTTCCACAATACCATGAATCAGTTAGACCCGATATTACAGTATCGAGCCTATTGAACGGGCGCATTGTTGTACTAATGGAAAATAGTAAAGCGGTAATGATTTGTCCGATTTCTTTTTTTGAGTTATTTATATCACCGGAAGATTATTATAATCGGTGGACGACCGCGTCACTTCTTCGTTCTATTCGGTTTTTTGGTTTTTTCTTGACGATTATCTTAACACCTACTTATATTTCAATCCTGACTTATCATCCCGAGATGTTGCCCTTTGATCTTTTATTGAATCTTCAAGAGTCGCGGGGCAAGGTTCCATTTTCACCACTGATGGAAGTCTTGTTTATGGAACTTGTTATCGAGGTATTAAGGGAAGCTGGTTCGCGGATGCCAACAAAAATTGGTCAAACGATTGGTATTGTTGGCGGTATTGTAATTGGAACTGCTGCAGTTGAAGCAAGCCTTGTCAGTAATACATTGATTGTGATTGTTGCTGTTTCAGCACTTTTATCCTTTTTATCTCCTAACTTTGTCATGAGTAATACAAGTCGTTTTGTTCGGTACTTTTTCATTTTAGGTGCAGGTTTTTTTGGCCTTTATGGGCAAATGATTGCATTTGCATGGTTATTTCACCACTTATTAAGTTTGACTTCGCTAAGTACACCCTTTTTAACGCCGTTAATCCCAAGGAAATGGACGGATCTTCTAGATTCTGTCGTCCGGATGCCGACGATATTCCTTAAACATAAACCAGGAATTACAAGAGCACAAACTAAAACAACACCTCCTGAAGAAAGGGAGGAGTGAACAATGGATGAAAGTAAATTAAAAATATTAAATCGCTATCATGTAATATTTCTTGTGCAAAATGTGATTGTTGGGACTACAGTGTTGTCTTTGCCACATCGATTAAGTTCAATGGGCTATAGCATGTGGTGGATGCCTTTTTTATTTGGCGTTATCGCAAACGCGTTACTCATACCCATGATCTGGCTTGGCTTAAAATATAAAGAGGATACACTATTCGTCATCCATGAAAAACTTTTCGGTAAATGGGTAGGGAAAATGATAAATACAATCTTTCTTGTCTATTTCATCGTTATCATATCAGCTGTAATTTCTAGTTATTTACAATTAATACAAGTAGTTGCACTCATAGACCGGAACATTACAGCGCCTTTAATTGTTTTTTTACTTATGCTTGTTTATATTGTTAGCGGCGGCATTAAATCGATTGCACGATTTTGTATCATCAGCTTTTTCTTGACGTTTTGGCTAGTTTTATTTTTGAAATGGGGTGTTATCGATGGTGATGTTAGCCATATGATGCCCATTTTCAACGCCTCGACAGGAGAATTTTTTACGGCATTTAAAAAGGGGTTAATGGCAATCGGCGGTTTTGAATTAATCTCATTTTACTTTCCATATATGATCAACCAAAAAAAAGCGTTTAAACATGCATCGATTGGATTATGGTTAAGCGTATTATTCACCTTTGTATTTACCCTAGTCAGTGTGATGTTTTTCTCGGAATGGCAACTTGAAAATGTATTGTATCCGGTTTTAAACTTGTTCAAAGAAGTGATGTTATCCTTTCTTGAAAGAATTGATGTACTTGGGATAACAATATGGGTTTTTCTGATTTTATCAACAAGCGCTGCTTATTTATGGGTTGCCAAGAGGGGATTAGATTCGATTCGTTCAAAACCCAAAAAGATTCATATCTATTTAATCGCAGCAATTGTCCTCCTTGTCGTCCAATTTCCGTATATGCAAGAATTCCAAATGCTATTATTTGAACGTGTTTTTTACATGATGTACGGCTTATTTTTATGGCCCATTTTGTTGTGTTTAATCCACGTGCTTAAGCCAAAAAAGAACGAGGGAATAGGATGAAGAAAAAAAGTTTATTGTTTATAATTGTGAGTATTATCTTTACAACCGGATGTGCAGACGAGGATGGTCAGCGCCACCCCTCAGTGGAAGAATTGGCTTTGGTTAGCAGTGTGGGATTTGATCTGGCGAATGGTCATGAAATGAGAATGACTGTAGGAATTCCTCAACCAGCGGGCGAATCCCCTGTCCTGACCGAGGCTTATTCCATCGATACGGAAATGATACAAGAAGGATTTGTTGAACTGTCTTCAAAGACCGATAAAATGATTGTGTTAAACCAACTCCGTACGCTTCTATTTAGTGAAGAATTTGCGAGAAGTGGAAAAGTAACGGAAGTCGTTGAACATTTTTATCGGGACGCAACCCTTGGAAATAAGATCCGCCTAGTCATTGTCAAAGATCAAGTAGAAGATGTTTTGAAAGCGGATTATCCGGAAAATCAACATATGGATGCTTATTTGAATGATTTGTTCCAACCGAATCTTCACACTTCATTTAGCCCTTTTACATCCATACATGATTATATGAACACGCAAACGAGTCCAATCTACCATACAATGGTTCCTTACCTAGAAAAACAAGAAAAGTCGCTAAAAGTGACAAGGATTGCTTTATTTGATAATGAAAAAATGGTTGAGACAATTTCAACTGAAGATTCTTTAATCATTCAAGCATTGACAGGCCAAGAAAAACTAGCGCCACTTGGAATAACATTTATAGATAACCCTAAGGATAAAAAAGTTTTTTTAGAACAAATCGAAAATGATGTAAAAATAAAGGGAAATAAAACCATCGAATCCCCGACAGCTGATATTCGACTTAAAATAAAAGCGGTGCTCATCGAATATAAAGGGAATCGAGATCTAAGTAAAGTAGGGGAGTATAAGAAACTAGAACAGGAAATCGGAAAACATCTTCAAAAGGAAATAGAAGATATTCTTGTTAGACTCCAAAAAATGGAGTTAGATCCAGTAGGCATGAGTGAGAAATTTAGAATGTATCATAAGGGAAAGTGGACAGATGAGCTCACGAAAAAAGTGATTACTTCATTAGATTACAATGTAAAAGTGGAATTTAAAATTCTAAATACGGGGACTTTACGATAAAGTGAAACTTCAATCCGTGGGGGTTTTCCTCATCCC
>NZ_JBYHFO010000016.1:0-76527 GCF_057669865.1 Sporosarcina sp. Y1009
GTTGACGCGTATGAGGGCGGCGACTCCCGCGGAATTAGCGAGACATCCGAGACCCTGGACTGAGCGTAGCGAGGGAAGCGTCCGCCCGGAACGCAAATCAACGGTCCAAAAAAACCGACTACCTGAATAAATCATCCAAGTAATCGGTCTAGTTATAGTTTACTAATTTAATTCGCTTGTAACTTCTTAACTTCTTCAATCATTAACGGAATAACTTCAAATAGGTCTCCGACAATTCCGTAGTCTGCGACTTTAAAGATTTCTGCTTCTGGATCTTTGTTTATCGCCACGATGATTTTAGAGTTGGACATACCAGCCATATGTTGAATCGCACCAGAAATTCCGACACCAATATATAGATCAGGTGTGATTACTTTACCTGTTTGACCAATTTGCAGTGAATAGTCACAGTAGTCTGCATCACATGCTCCGCGTGAAGCGCCAATTGCGCCGCCGAGTAAATTAGCAAGTTCTTGTAACGGCTCAAAACCTTCAGCACTGCGTACGCCTCGCCCGCCTGCTACAACTACTTTTGCCTCTGACATGTCAACGCCTTCAGTTGATTTTCGAACGACTTCCGCAATAATCGTGCGCAAGTCTTTAACATCAACCTCAACAGAAGAAACATCACCTGAACGGCTTTCATCTTTTTCTAGTGTGGAAACGTTGTTTGGTCTGATTGTAACAAAAAGTAGACCTTCTTTCGTTTTCACTTTTTCAAATGCTTTACCTGAATAGATCGGACGGATAAACACGGCATCGTCATCTTCACCTTCAATTGCTGTAACATCTGAAATGAGTCCCGATGCTAGTTTACTAGCGATTTTAGGAGACAAATCTTTTCCTAATGCTGTATGACCGAAGACAATTGCATCCGGACTTTCCTGTTCATATACCGCCATAAAACCTTGACTGTAGCCATCTGATGTATATTGTGTTAAATTTTCATGTTCAACTGTAACCACTCGGTCTGCACCGTAGTGGATCATTTCTGATGATAAAGATTGTACCGCATCACCTAGTAATACAGCGACAACTTCCCCGCCACCTGAAATTTGTTTTGCAGCAGCAATCGCTTCAAACGAGACATTTCGTAAAGCACCTTCGCGTGTTTCCCCAAGAACTAATACTTTTTTAGACATTTTCTTGTCCCTCCCAATTACATTATCTCTGTCAATTAAATTACTTTTGCTTCATTTTTAAGCAGATTGACTAGTTCTTTTACTTGGTCTGCAATGTCACCTTCAAGAACACGACCTGCAGCTTTTGCAGCTGGCAAGAAAATTTCAATCGTTTCTGTTTTTGCTTCAACATCATCTTCGTCGAGATCCAAGTCATCTAATTCGAGCTCTTCAAGCGGCTTTCTCTTCGCTTTCATAATCCCGGGTAGTGACGGATATCGCGGTTCGTTTAACCCTTGTTGTGCAGTCACTAAAAGTGGTAGGGCTGTTTCAAGCATTTCAGAATCCCCCTCAACGTCACGGACAATTTTAACATCTGTCCCATCGATTTCGAGTTTTGTAATTGTCGTCACATAGTTTATGTTTAACAGCTCTGCAACACGTGGCCCAATCTGTCCTGAACCGCCGTCAATTGCAACGTTTCCTGCGAGAATTAAATCGGCATCTTTATCTTTCAAATATTCAGCAATGATTGTCGCAGCTGAAAACTCATCTAAGACATCAACATCATCTTCTGTATTAATAAGTACTGCCTTATCTGCACCCATCGCTAAAGCGGTACGAAGTTGTTTCTCTGCCTCTTCATCACCGATTGTCACGACAGTTACTTCACCACCATGCTCATCACGAACCGTAATCGCTTCTTCAATTGCATATTCATCATATGGATTGATGATAAACTCTGCACCATCATCTGCAATTTCACCATTTTTAATGGTAATTCTTTCCTCTGTGTCGAATGTGCGCTTAACTAAAACAAAAATGTTCAATTGTAACGACCTCCTCAGCTTTTTTCATCATTTTCCTTTGAAAATCGGTTCTCTTTTTTCTAAAAATGCTTGAATTCCTTCTTTTGCATCGTCAGAAACAAATACTTCACCAAATGAATCCGCTTCTGCCTTTACCCCTGCATAATAGGATTCTGGCTTAGAAAACTGTAACATTTCCAATGCTGCTTTCACGGCTACTGGACTTTTCTTTGCAATTTTTTGTGCGAGTTCGATCGTCTTAGAAAGCAACTCTTCTTCTGGATATGCTTGATTGGCTAATCCATACTGTGCTGCTTCTAGACCCGATATAGGTTCGCTCGTCAGCAGCATTTCTGCTGCTTTCGGCATGCCCACATACCTCGGTAATCGCTGCGTACCCGAAAAGCCAGGTATAAGGCCAAGTTGTAGTTCCGGCAGTCCTAGTTTTGCTGTTTCTGAAACAATGCGTAGATGGCACCCCATAGCTAATTCAAGGCCTCCGCCAAGTGCCGCACCGTGAATAGCGGCAATGACCGGTTTATGAAAGCGCTCTAACCGTTCAAAAACAGCTTGCCCACTTGCAGAGAGTTTAGAAAACTCTTCACCAGAAGTCACCTCTGTAAACTCTTTAATATCCGCACCTGCCGAGAAAAATCTTCCTTCCCCGTGCAATACAATGACTCTTATTGAATCATCATCTTGAACCTGATCTAAAAGTGCATCCACTTCTAAAATCAAAGCTCGCGATAATGCATTGGCAGGTGGACGATTAATTGTAGCAACCGCAACACCATTTTCAACTTGTACTGTTAAAAACTCCATTTCTCCCATTCCCCTTTACTACAGATTTAAGCTCTCATCCCATTTAAAAGAAGTTTATGTACTTCTGAGGATAGTTTCATTAAATCATATTTTTGATCATTCATCACCCAAGAAGTAATTGTTTCATCAATTGTTCCAAACACCATTTGCCGTCCTAGACGAACATCAAGCGTGCTATCTAACTCACCATTTTTAATACCTTCTAATAAAATGACATCCAGCAAATCAAGGTATTCTTTCAGCACTTCATTGATTCGAAGGCGTAACTTTTTACCTGATTGCCTAAGTTCTAATTGAGTCACAATTGCGAGGTGGCGATCATCGTGAAGAACGCGAAAATGGTTCGTTATCATTCTCAACAGTCTTTCAGATGTATCCAAATCTTCTTCTACAATCTCTTGCAAATTTGATGTAAATATCCCCATTTTCTCCCTGAATACAGAGATTAAAATATCTTCTTTATTTTTAAAGTATAGGTAAATTGTACCGTCAGCAACGCCTGCTTCTTTCGCGATTTTTGAAACTTGGGCTTGATGGTAACCATTTTCAGCAATTACAATAACTGCAGCATCGATAATTTGTTTATATTTTGGACGATCACGTTTCACTTTTTTCATCACCACCATAAATAAAGGATATGAATGAGGATTCATTCATACCCTTATAATAATAGTTATTCTTTATTTAGTCAAGCATTACCTGGTTAACTAACTGTCTGTTCACTCATTTTTTTCTTTTCCTCTTCAATTAGCGTTCTACGCAAGATTTTTCCGACTGTTGTTTTCGGCAATTCATCACGGAACTCATAGAATTTTGGAACTTTAAATGCTGCAAGTTCTGAACGACAGAATTTGTCTAATTCCTCTTCAGTGACAGTAGCTCCCTCTTTTAAGACCACGAAAGCTTTAACAGTTTCACCTCGGTATGGATCTGGAATCCCAGCGACGACACATTCCATTACATCTTTATGCTCATATAACACTTCTTCTATTTCTCTTGGATAAATATTAAAGCCACCAGCTATAATCATATCCTTTTTTCTGTCTACAATATAGAAATATCCCTCTTCATCCATATAACCTAAATCTCCAGTTAAAAACCAACCATCACGGAATGTGTTTTCCGTATCTTCAGGCTTATTCCAATAGCCTCTCATAATTTGAGGTCCTTTTACGGCGATCTCCCCTATTTCACCTGGGGCTACTTGTTCATTTGAATCTGGACCTAAAATACATGCATCTGTGTCAGGCCATGGGACACCAACTGACCTTTTCACTCGATCTTCTTCTCTAGCCCAAACGAAATTTGCATGTGTTACAGGAGAAGTTTCCGTCAATCCATATCCTTCAACAAGTTTACCACCTGTAATTTCTTCAAACTTTTTTTGAATTTCTATAGGCAATGCTGCTGATCCACTGATACATGCCTTAATCGATGACAAGTCATACTTGGCAATATCTGGATGGTTTAATAGTCCAATATAAATTGTAGGTGCTCCTGGAAACAACGTAGGTTTTTGTTTATCAATTGTTTTCAAAGTTGAGTCAACATCAAACTTAGGCAGTAAAACCATCTTATTAGACATCATGACAGTTAAAACAAGCACTGTTGTCATTCCATAAACGTGGAAAAAGGGTAGGACGCCAAGTACAGTTTCTTCTCCTTCTTTCGAGTTATACAACCATGCTTTACACATCGTCGCATTCGCGATTAAATTTTTATGTGTCAACATAACACCTTTTGGTGGGCCGGTTGTACCACCCGTGTATTGAAGTAGCGCAACATCTTCCTTAAAATTAAACGATGTACGGATAGGGTCTGCTTTAGCGATTTTCATAATCTCCGTAAACAAATGATTAATGCCACGATGTTCAACTTTTACGACTAACCCGTATTCCTTCTTTTGAATAAATGGGTAAATGACATTTTTGGGAAATGGCAGATAATCTTTTATCCCCGTGACAATTACATGTTCTAATGATGACTCCTTTACAACATTTGAGACTCTTGGATATAAAATATCGAGCGTCAGTATTGCTTTGGCTCCTGAATCCGCCATTTGGTACTTTAGTTCTCGTTCCGTATATAGCGGATTTGTTTGGACAATCACCGCACCAATGTAGAGAATACCAAAATATGCGATGGCATTTTGAGGGCAATTCGGTAACATGATCGCTACCCGGTCTCCCTTTTCGATTCCGATTGACCGCAAATAATTAGCAAACTTTAAAGCAGAATCATTGAATTCTTTGTAGGAAATGTCTTTGCCCATAAAGTGTATGGCAGTTTTATCTGGATAATTAGTAGACGCTTTAGTCAAAAATGCCTGCAAAGGAATCTCCTCGTAATCCAAAGTCTTCGGTATTTCCGGTGGATATAATTCTAACCACGGTTTCGTTGTCATAGTAAAACCCCTTTCACTTCCTAATTTAGAATATTCCTATACTTCTTATTATAGACGTAAACGTAAGCGCTTACAAATATATTATTAGTTTCATAGTATATTAATAAAAGAAAGTGCCTTAACCTATCAATTGAAGGTTAAGGCAACGTTTATTTATAAAGCCAGAAAATCCCGACTAGGATGAATAGCACACAAGCAACCATTAAAATTTTCGAAAGTTTTTCCATGTTTTTTTAGTCTCCTATGAAATACTCGCGCCAATAACAAATGATAGGCCCACAGAAATGGTAAGAGAGATGAATCCAACCGATCGATTATCTGCTTCGATTTCCTTATCCACATTGAATTTAGGTGTTAAGAACTCAAATAGTATGTAGGCGAAAACAAGCAGTCCAAATCCGTATAATCCCCAACCTATCATTTCAAGAAGTGAATTATGTCTTGAAATAGAATAATGAAAGATGTTTGCAACACCAAAAATTTTACCACCCGTCGCAAGTGCAACGGCAATATTCCCTTTTTTTATTTCTTCCCAATTATTGTATTTCGTTACGAGTTCAAATAATACCATCGTAACAATAATACAAAGTACGACGACACTGAAATATCCAGCCGTTTCTACCAGTGGATTACTCCAGAAACCGGATTTTTGCATAGATGATGGCCCTCCTGTGTAAATGCATTACTCTCCTATACGGTCATCGTTAGAAAAAGGTTTCATTTTTATAAATTATTTTAATTCCACAACTGTAACGCCGAAACCGCCTTCTCCCGCTTCCCCGAAGCGATAGCTTTTCACACGAGAATGACTTTTCAAATATTGCTGGACGCCTTGTCTTAAAGCACCCGTTCCTTTTCCGTGAATAATAGATACTTGATGATAATTAGATAATAAAGCATCATCGATATATTTCTCCGTTTTGTAAATGGCATCTTCATACCGCTCACCTCGTAAATCTAGTTCAAGTTTTACGGCAGTTCGCCCACGAATAGATGTCGTTGTTACAGGTTGTTTTTCTTTTTTAGGCTTCACATATTCAAGACCAGCTTCTTTAATATTCATTTTCAAGATCCCAATTTGAACGATCCATTCCGTGTTCGAATTTTTTTCAAGAAGTGTCCCTTTTTGTCCGTATTGCAGCACTTGTACTTCATCCCCGACTTTCAATTGTTGTTCAACTGATTTCGTTTGGATTTTCAAGTTTTTTTGTTCTTCCGGGGTTGCATCTTCCAAACGTTTTCGGGCATTGATGAATTCATGTTCTTTCACATTCGCTTGAGCGTTCAGTTGCATCGCACGTAAATCAGAAATGACTGCTTCCGCCTCGCGTTTTGCATCTTCTACAAGTTTTCTTGCCTTTTCTTTTGCTTTTTCTTCTAGTTTTTCTTTCATTTGATCAAAATTTGCTAGCTCATCTTTTAGTTCTTTTTTTAATCGCTCTGTTTCAAGTAATATTTCATGCGTCTTATCTGCATCTTTTTCTGATCTGACACGACTTTCTTCGAGGGAAGCAATCATCGATTCGACTTCGCCGCGGTTCGTTCCCGTAAATGTTTTCGCACGCTCAATAATATGTTCACTTAGTCCGAGTCGAAGAGAAATTTCAAAAGCATTACTTCGGCCAGGCACACCTATTAGTAAGCGGTATGTCGGACTTAATGTATCAATATCAAACTCTACACTCGCATTTGCAATACCAGGACGATTATACCCGTACGCTTTTAACTCAGGGTAATGAGTGGTTGCCATAACACGCGCACCACTACCGTGTACTTCGTCTAAAATGGAAATCGCCAGTGCGGCTCCTTCTTGTGGATCAGTCCCAGAACCTAACTCATCAAATAAAATCAACGACTTATGATCATATTTCTTCAATATATCAACGATGTTTACCATTCTAGACGAGAAGGTACTTAGGCTTTGTTCAATGGATTGCTCATCGCCAATATCCGCATACACTGAATCGAAGACAGCTACTTCAGATCCGTCTAATGCTGGAATCGGTAATCCAGCCTGTGCCATTAATGTGCATAAACCAACCGTTTTTAGTGTAACTGTTTTCCCACCCGTATTCGGTCCCGTAATAACAATCGTTGTAATATCAGTACCGAATTCAATATTATTGGCCACAGCTTCTTCAACTGGAATCAGTGGATGTGTAGCTTTTGCTAGACGAATTCTACCTTCAGTATTTACTTCTGGTTTTGTGTATTTATTAACCGTTCCAAATTTCGCTTTTGCTAAAATAACATCAATTTCAGACAAAATCGCGACCAGTAAGAAAAGATCATGTGCAACTTCTTGAACAGCAAGAGATAATTCGATTAAGATCCTTTCAATTTCCTCTTGTTCTTGCATCTTAAGGTTTCTAATCTCATTATTCGCTTGCACAACTGCATCTGGTTCGATGAAAAGTGTTTGGCCAGAAGAAGACATATCATGAATGACCCCACCATAATGCGAGCGGTATTCAGATTTCACTGGAATGACGAATCGGTCATTACGAATCGTTACAATTGCGTCTGACAGCATTTTCGCTGCGTTTTTTCCTCGTGTATAGCTTTCAAGTCTTTCTCGAACACGGCTTTCCTGTGCTCTTAAACCTTGGCGAATTGTTCGAAGCTTAGTAGACGCACTATCGACAACATGTCCATTATCGTCAATTGCGTGATTAATCTGATGCTCTAACCCTGTCACGACTGGCATTGCTTCCTTTTTCGCGATAAAATGCGGAATCGTAATATCTTCATCCGCATCGACCGACTCGATAAAAGTCCGCAGAATGCGACTTGCTCGAATCGTATTAGAAATTTCCATTAATTCATAAGCACTTAGCATGCCATCCATTTGGGCACGTTTTGCATGCGGACGTATATCTTTAATACCGCCCATCGGTACATTGCCACGCACTCGAAATATTGCTAGGCCTTCATCCGTTTCTTCTAATAACTGAACAACTTTTTCATAATCACTAATAGGGACCAATTTTTCAATCTCAGATCGTCCCGCGGAAGATGTACAATGTTCAGCGACTAATTCTCTAATTTTATCGAACTCAAGTGTTTTTAAGACACGGTTTTCCAATGTCTTACACTCCCCTTCACTTATCTATTATCTCAGAAATAAATCTCTCGAGTGGCCATGTATTTACAACGTTATCTTTTTTCAACCAAGCTTTTTGTCCGTAATTCACACCGGTTTCCATAAATCTTAGCGAATCAATGGCATGTGCATCCGTATTGATAGCAATCTTTACACCGGCTTCTTGCGCTTGAATTAAATATTCTACAGCTAAGTCTAGTCGATGCGGATTTGCATTTAGTTCTAAAATTTTATTATATTTTTTTGCCCATTCAATAAGTTGACCTACGTCTGGATTATAACCATCTCGTTGTCCAATAATGCGACCCGTCGGATGTGCGATCATATCAACATGCGGATTTTTCATCGCAGTATGAAGACGTTCCATAATCTGTTCCACAGGTTGGTTGAAACTAGAATGGATTGAGGCAATCACAAAATCAAGTTCACTTAATAACTCATCATCAAAATCAAGGGTTGCATCTGGTAATATATCCATCTCAGTACCACAAAACAGCTCAATATCGTCATACTCTTTATTTAACGCGCGAATTTCCTTAATCTGTTCCCGAACTCGTTCCGGCGTTAAACCATTCGCTACACGTAAAAATTGCGTATGATCTGTAATGACAATATGTGAGTAACCCATTGCTCGGCAGGCTTCGACCATTTCACGAATAGAATGTGCCCCATCTGACCAAGTGGTGTGCATATGCAAATCTGAACGGATTTCTCCGATTGACACAAGGCCCGGTATTTCATCAATTCTATCCAATTCTTTACCATTTTGTCTTAATGTTGGTGGAATGAATGGTAAACCGAAATGTTGGAAGAATTGTTCTTCTGTTTCAAACGTCAACATATTTCCATGTTCATCTTCAACACCATACTCACTAATCTTTTGCCCTTTTGCCTTGGCTAATTTACGAAGTGCGACGTTATGATCTTTAGACCCTGTAAAATGATGGATAGCAGTTGCAAATTCTGACTCTTTCATAAAACGAAAATCAGCATCGATCGGATCTTCCACATCTAATGTGACTGATAATTTTGCATCCCCGCCAGCAATCGTTTCTAAGACTGGTAAAGAAGCGAGTAGTTTTTCACGAACAACTGACGGCGTTTCAGTCACGAGTATGAAATCGACATCGCTACTTTCCTCTTCGGTTCTGCGGTAACTTCCCGCTACTGAAAACCGTGTGATTTCTGGGATTTCAACTAACACGTCTTCAACCATTGCAACAATTCTTTCCATTTTCCAATGAGGGAATTTCCCTTGTCTCGTACCAAAGGCTTCAATTCCAGCTAAAATGTTTTCTTCCGTCTTTTTTCCAAATCCTGGAACTTTACGAATCGCACCTTCTAAACATGCTGTATGGAGTGACTCTAGTGAATCAATGCCAATGGTTTCATGAAGTTTTGCAATTCTTTTGCCACCAAGGTTCGGTATTTTCAAAAGTGGAACAAGGCCCTTAGGTACAGTTTCTTCTAATTCAATCAGAAGATCTGACTCCCCTTTTTCCATTAAATCAGTAATGACAGCTCCCGTGCCTTTTCCAATCCCTTTTAGCTTTAAAATATCGTCCATTTCAGACAAACTTCTTGGATCAAGTTCCAGAATATTTGCTGCGCGTCGAAAAGCCCCTACTTTAAAATGGTTCTCCCCTAGTAATTCCATATACAATGCAATTTTTTCAAACGTTTGAATGATTTTCTTTTTATTCACCAATATTCCTCCCGTTCCTCGAAAAAACTTCCCTCCTATATTGAAGGGGGAAGTTTTTAGCTTTTATAAATATACCACCATTTTTTTACCGTTTCTGAAAACCACGGTGTATGCTCAAACATCGTTCCTGCAAGAACCGATTTCCCAATAAAGGTTTGGATAAACTCAACAGGGATCATAATAGCTAGGTATAACACGAGGAAAATGAGAATATAAAACTCAACAAACCCTAGTACTGCTCCTAGTATTCTTGCAATGAAACCTAAGACTGGTAAAAATTTCAAAAAATCAAACATTGACGCGATAAGTTGCAAACCAAATTTTACTACGATAAAAATAAGGAAAAATGCAAGTAAGTTATAAAATGTTTGATCAAAATCTAGTTCATTTACAACAAAAGATAATTTCGAATTCGCGTTTACCTCAGGATAAGGAATCCATAAAACAAATTTTGCAGCAAGTTGTTTGTAATATTTAAATGCAATGACTAAAGCTATGATAAAGCCAGTCATATGTATTGCTTGGACGATTAATCCACGGCGAAACCCTGTAATGAGTCCCCCCAATAGGAGAAATATAATGAGTAAATCTAGCATGTAGCAGTCAACCCTTCAGCTTTTTCAATTGGACTTCCATTTGTTCAACTTGTTCTTTTAATTTAAGATAATCGTGTACACTATTAACAGCAGCTAGAACCGCAATCTTTGTGCTATCAAGATTTGGATTATGCGAACTGATTTCCCTCATTTTATCGTCTACGATTGAGGCAACTTTACGCATATGCACACTTGATTCTTTACCAACCATTTTGTACGTTTGGCCATAAATGTCAACGGCAATCCGTGTTTTTTCTTTATCTGCCAAGGACTGGACACCCCCTGTGAAACTATGTTTATAATCATACCATGAAATGCGCTTAATTGTGAATTAAGTCGAAAGGAAGTTGTGAAATATGAGCAATCAAGTGATACAACTAAATACTGATGAGATGAAGAAAGTAATCAACCATTATACAACTGTTAAGATTACACGAAATGCACCTGGCGTGATCTTTGCCGCAAAAATGCCTGACACTTCAATTACCGCTTATAAATCTGGGAAAGTATTATTCCAAGGCGCGGGTGCTGACCGAGAGGCTGCACGTTGGGGCACGCCTACTGTTACAAAACCATCGACCGCTAAAGGTGATAAGCTCCCTAGTGATTTTGCTAATCTATCTGTTCTTGGTTCTGACGAAACTGGAACGGGGGATTTTTTCGGACCCGTTACAGTAGCAGCTTGTTTTGTTCGTGCTGATCAGATTGAACTTGTGCGTGAACTCGGTGTGAAGGATTCAAAGCAACTAACTGATGATATCATGCGAAACATTGCGCCTGATTTACAAGCAACGCTGATTCATAGTGTACTTACTTTAGGCAACGAGAAGTATAATGACGTACAACAACAAGGAAACTCTCAAGGGAAAATTAAAGCACTGCTTCATAATCAAGCACTCAAGCATGTCCTTCGCAAATTGAATGGTGAAAAACCAGAATATATATTGATTGATCAATTTGCTGAACGCGGAGTTTATTATAATTATTTAAAATTAGAACCGGAAATCATTCGTGAAAATGTATTGTTATCGACAAAAGCAGAAGGACTTCATTTATCTGTCGCAGCAGCCTCTATAATTGCGCGTGTGGCGTTTCTTGAAGAAATGGACAGAATGAGTCAGCTGGCTGGCATAACCTTACCCAAAGGAGCCGGCCCACGTGTTGACGAAATTGCCGCCCGTATTTTATTGAAAGACGGTGAAGTAGCGCTGAGAAAAATGACAAAATGGCATTTTGCGAACACACGAAAAGCCCAGCAAATCGCAAACAAAAAAAGATTGTAACTTTTTTCAGAGGTAGTCGTTCTAATCTGAAAAGGGGCTGGTTTTATGAAAAAAATGATTTATATCGTTATGCTAGCATTTATATTAGTTGCATGCGGAACAACCAACAATAATAGTGGTCCGGCGATGAAGGATTCCCTTCCACCCACCGAGAATGAGGTAAAAGAAGGCGATTTTGTCTATCGTATTGCCACGGAGAAAGATGTTTATAATGAATTTGGTGATTTAGCGATTTTTGCTGAGTTAACGTATGTAGGTGATCTTGAATCGATTGATATTTATCATGCTGAATCTGCTTTTCACTTTCCATTTATTGAAAGAACTAGAGAGTTTGATGTTGGGTATGCCATGAACGAGCCACTCCTTACAACAACGCTTAAAAAAGACGAACCTTTCCGTCAAAAGTACTCGTTTGCAGGTGGATACAGCGATCAAGATTCCAAAGAATTTCAGCAGTTTGTCAATACAATCATTGATAAAGGTTTCCCTGAAGGTGAATATATTGTAAATGGTTCTGCCCAGTTTTATACGGCCGATCCATCAGCTGTCTCCGATAATGAAACTTTTCATCTAGAGGCTTCGATTGGGTTTAAAGTAGTGAAAGCTGTGAAATAGTAAGAAAAAAATCGCTTCGGCAATACACCGAAGCGATTTTTTACTTATTTTCTTCTAACCAAACATTGAGGACATCATCCTCAAAATTGTTGAGGACAAACCATCTTTCCTCTTCCGTTGTCATGATGCCATATGCTTCACCAATTGTTCCACCTTGCAGCCGCCAAATCGTGTTGTGGTCTTTATCCACTCGACTAAAGTCGCCTTCTTTCCACCGGCTCGCGATTTGCAGAAGAACATTTTTGTCTTCGAACTCACTCGCTTGAAGCAAATTAAAAATGATACCAATATTTCCTTGAACCATGGGTGTGGCTCCCCATTTTTCATTGGCTTGGATCTTTTGATGTGTCATCCGATGCATGTAAGACATCACTTCTGATTGGGGTGAGTGCTTGCTAAGAAGTAAGTCAGTCTTAGCGCCAGTTATCTTTTTCGAATGAACTGACTCCCCTTTTGCAATTTCTTCCTCACTTGCATCGACTTTTTCTATCATTTTTTCTTGCTTAAAATACCAATTCCCACCTACAGCGATTCCGCCAACAAAAAGAATTGCAGCAAATATGATTAGAAGTTTCTTACTGATGATAATTCTCCTCCGTTTACACTAAAACATTTTAGTATCCGAACTATAATCTTCGATGTTCCTTTGCAATTTCCCTTGTTAACAATAAAATTCGAAAAAATAATTTATAAATGCTGAAGCCGCCAAGTATATTTTAGCATGACTTGGCGGCTTTCGTTCAGATAGACTCTATTCGTCTATTCGTTTTAATTGTTTTTCAAAAATTTCATATTGAATGTCTGCTACATTATTTGTAAATGCTTGGTCATGAGAGACAAAAATAATCGTACCTTCATACCCTTTTATAAATTGCTCAAGTGCTTCAATTGCCTGAAGATCTAAAAAGTTATTTGGTTCGTCTAAGAGTAGAATATTGTATTCCCCTAGAAAAAGACGACAAAGCTGTAAACGAATAGCTTCTCCGCCGCTTAATGATTTTACGCGCTTTTGTAAATCGGTCCCAACAAACTGCATCGCATGCAAAACACTTCTTAAAAAACCTTCTTCATGATTAGACCTTTTTTTCACGAAATCAAAAACCGTCTCATTTTTAGTAAATTGGTAACTCATTTGCGTGAATGTACCTATTTTCGCTTTTGGTGAAATGGTTAAACCTGCTCCATTATTTACAATATGATTAAGCAACGTACTTTTTCCACTTCCATTTGCACCCGTAATGGCTATTTTTTTACCAAGTGGGAATTGGAAGCTTACTTTATCTAATAAGCTACGTGCTCCAACTTGGAGTGTCAGGTGATCTGCCATAATGGGAAACTTATTATGCAGTTCCATTGCTTTTGATTGGCGAAACACAATGGAGCGTTCTCCTTGCAGCGCTTCGACTTCCGGAAGTTTTTCAATACGCTGTTCAATTGCTTTCGCTGCACGATACACCGCTTTTTGACTTGTGCCTTTTGACTTCGTTTCAAACATACGATTAGGCTTTGCCTTCGCTTCTTTTTTAGACATGTTTCCAGCTTGGGCAATTTTTTCAGCCTTTCTCATTTTTTCCGCTGCTGCATTTTCAAGACGATTCTTCTCTTTTAGGTATTGTTCATGCGCTTCGTTTTGTTGAATGCGTTCTAGCGCTTTTTGTTCTGTATAATCGTTATAATTTCCTGCGTAGACATAAACTACACCCTCATGGACCTCCCAAATGGTCGTAACAAGCCCATCCAATACTGCACGGTCATGACTGATAATCACCAATGCCCCGTAATAATAACGTAGTTCTTCTAATAAATAGGTAATCCCTTCCTCGTCTAGATGTGTGGTGGGCTCGTCTATTAGAAGCGCTTCATAATAATGCGTGAACAATTGCGCTAGTTTCAACCTAGTTTTTTCCCCTCCACTTAATTGGTCAGAGTTTTTCGGTACTGCGAGTCTGCTAAGTAAGGCGGCATCTGCTTCTTCAACAGTTGGTGCTTCAACTTGCTCAAAATATCCACATTCCACATGCCGTTTTACCTTTCCACGAGTTGGTTGAATCTCTCCGGCAAGTAATTTTAATATCGTGCTTTTCCCTCCGCCATTTTTCCCGACAATACCGATTCGGTCAAATTGATGGACAGCTAACCGATCAATCTTGACTACTTCTTTATCTAAATAGGTCATTTCGACATTTTCTAATTCAAAACAAATTTGTTCCATTTTAACTACCCCCGAAATTTGTAATTTCGTATCGATAGCTAGGATCGATACGAGCTTCTAGTGCAAGCTCGTATCAAAAGAATAATAACATCCCCATAATATATCCCTCCAAAAATAAAAAGTGCGCAGAGTAAATTGCTCTGCGCACTAAAAATTGATATAGATATCCCGTAGAACGAACAAACTTCTACTACGATACTATCCCAAAACGCATAGACAAATAACCCCTCCTACGAGTGGCATTCCTTAAAATATGTCTATATGAATTAGTATCTTAGTAAAAACATCAGTTAATTCGCTCCTTATTAATCTAGCATAATAATAACTATCTTCCCTCTGCTTGTCAATTTAATTCACATTAATAAAAAGATATAGATTCCTGCTACATTCGCGAGAAAATGAGCTAAGGTCGTGATGTACAGATTTCTTGTTTTTAAAAATAATACACCATATAGAATACTGTCTATAAATATGAAACCTATATCATATAAAACTATCCCCGCTTGACCAGAAGATAGATGACCAACTGCAAATAAAATTGAAACTACAATTATTGCGATTCTAGGATTAATAACTTTCGATAGTTTTTCTTGTGCGAAACCACGAAATGCTAGTTCTTCCCCAAAAGCAAGTATGAGAAGCTGAGGAATGAGGATTAACATAGAACTCATTTGCAACATTGGTTTAACCCGTTCCATGACGTGTTCATTAAATGTTGGCATTGCATAATGAGCAAATACTATTTGACCAATGACTGAAACGAATGGAAGTAGAATAAGCCACCAATACTTACAAATACCTTCTTTTGTTTTATCCCAATGAAATGTTAAAACTGAAACACCATTTTTATTTTTTCGCCTCTCATATACAATATAAACGATCGAAAAAATAATCGCCAATCCGCTTAAAGGTGATAACGCCAGTATTGCAAAAATAATGAGTGGTACTAGTCCTTTTCCACTGTCCCTCATTTTCAACCCCCATGTTGAATTTCAATTTATCTATACGATATTATGTTACAATCAGAAAAATAACTTGTACAAACGAGGTGAATAATATGTGCAGAAACATTAAGACTTTGTATAACTTTGACCCAACTGCTACCGAAGATGAGATTTATGCGGCATCACTTCAATATGTGCGCAAGGTCTCTGGTTTTAATAAACCATCGCAAGCAAATGAGGATGCTTTTAATCAAGCAGTTGAGGAAATTGCCAAGTCCACACAGAAATTATTTAACACATTGACCACAAAAGCTGTCCCAAGTAATCGAGAAATTGAAGCGGAGCTTGCTCGAGCTAGGAATGAAAAAAGATTTGGGGTAAAATGAATTATTTTAGTAAATAATCAAGTATCCCCATCGCACTCACTTGCATATCCAGTTCAATCAAACTATAAACCTCATGGTCATCGCGTACATCATGCTTTCGTAGATGTTCTTTTACTCGGCCGAGCAGACGCTGTGCTAGTACTTCATGACCTTTTCGCTCTGCAATGACTAGGTCCGCTTCTACCATGAAAATATCCAGCCAGTCTTCTACTTGTCGAAGCGCTTCGTCAGGATTGTTAGTCATACCGAAATGACCGAAGTAAATACTATTTAAATCTAGTGAAGCCATGCGTTCAATCGCTTGTCGCATGGCAGCTGGATCAAATTGATTTGGTGATGTCGATGGTAAAAACAAATCGACTCCATCGCGAATCAGCTGCTCATAGCGAATCCCTACCGTATCACCGGTAAACATGCCATTACTAACTGGATCAAAAATACTGAAATGGTGTTTGGCATGTCCTGGCGTGTCCAAGAAACGTAAAGTACAATCTGGACTAATCTCTAATGTATCACCCTCATCTTTAATAAGAAGACGTTCTTCAGAAATTGCAATGACTGGCTCAAATAATTCAGAAAACCTCTCGTTATAAACCATCTTTGCTCCAGCTACCAATCTAGTAGGATCCGCCAAGTGCCTCGCTCCTCGTGGATGTACAACAACTTTAGCACTCGGACATTCTTCAAGAAGTAAGCCTGCCCCGCCTGCATGATCTAGATGGATATGTGTCACGATAATATATTTCACTTGATCCAATGAATACCCAAGTGTTTCTAACCCCTTTTTCAGGTGCTTCACCGATGGGCTTGGTCCTGTATCTACCAGTGTTAATGCTTCCTCAATAATTACATACGTTCCCGTCCTTTCTGGTACGCCTAAATCAAATCCATCAATCAAGTGGATTCTTTCATTCAATTGAATTGGATCTCTTATCATCATTATGTTCCTCCCGATTTTCCTCTAAACCCGTGTTTTATATTCAAATTTTTCCAGAATAAAAGTCAGTACCAGCAATAATAGGCTACAGACCCCTAGCACCAGCATTCCATTCTGATAATTAAAATTAAAATTCTTCAAAGATGCACTGAATTCCATTGAAACAATCTGAGAAACCGAAAAGTAATGAAATGGAATGTACTGTGCAAATTCCAATGAAATGGACTGTTTCGCCAGTTGTATGCCTAATAGAATCGTGACCAGCGTCATTCCGATTGCAGTGATTGTCCGCTTCGACAAAATAGAGAACAGGAACAGCAGAGAATAACTGAACAGCAACACCATGAAGAAAAGTGTCGCCGACTTCAAAATGAATATGCCCATTCCAATGAATTCAAAAGTGTAATCCTCACCGTAAACGAGCATCGGATAATCCCAGTCACCCAAACGATCAAAGATGACACCAAGCAATACCGATACAGTCCCAATACCTACAAGGAATAGAAAGCTTAAAAGCAGAACAGTCAGGAATTTACTGACCAAGATTCCATGCCGATTGATCGGCTGTGTCCGCATTAGATTAATCGACCCGTTATTGCCCAAGCCCTCTTTTGTGACGATATCCCCAAAAAGAAATAGGAAGAACACCACACCTCCAATACTGAAAAGAAGGTTGGCGACATGGTAGGCGGAATAGATACCCGTTGAAGAGTATTGCTTGCTATAATCTTCGACAATTTTTCTATGATATTCATCGTCTCCGCTCCCATAAATCGGATAGTGAAGGTCATATACCGTTTTCCATGACACATCCCACAACCAAAGAACAGGATCAATATCCTTTTCGATTAGCCACCTGTATTTTTCACGTCTTGTCTCCATCGTAAAGACGGTTGGGAATGACGATGTAAAATACTGCCTGTGGGCAATATTGGCATCTAGATCAACCGGAAGCTTGTCAATCTCATGGTTCAGCACAGCTTCCCAATCTTTATTTTTATATGCATTCGCTTCGTATCTTTGTTTTTCAAACACATTTTGAATAATCTCGGAATCCAAAGTCCCTTCTTCTGCATCTACTATCTCTTGCTCTATTCGATCCAATGTATTTTCAAGATTAGTAACCACTTCATCTAAGCGTGTCGTGTTTATATAAACAAATATATAAAAGGCTAAGAGAAAGAGCAAAAGGATGAGTGACAGCATCCTAAAGTATTTTGTTTTAAGGATTTTACTCACTTCAAATTGGAGTAATCTAAACAACAAGAAGTTCCCCCTTCTTAATCTATTTTTTCTTAGACAAAGCAAACCGTGAAAGTTTGAACAACAAAGAATAGATTTCATCTCTTTTCAATGTCTTAATATCATAGTTCGACATCTAAAGTCGCTCTCCCTCTTTTTAAAGAATAGATTATTACACATTTTTCAGAATATAGTAATATGGAAGGTACCAAATTATAAGGCGCCACATTCACACTTCAATTAAGTGATTCAATTACATGATAAAAATAAACACCAAAAAAGGGACTTCCAAATCATTGGAGTCCCTCTTCATCATTACTATATTTTCACCCTGTATAGCTGACTTTCCCTGTTTCAGTCAATTCCTTCAAGCCCATAAACATATAATGCCATCCTTGTTCTGTGCTATCACGAAACTCTTTTAGCGCTTTTTCGATATCCTCGCTTGTCCAATTTTCTTCATGTGGAACAATGATTGCTTGTGAAAATGTCATTTCACAACCTTCAGGAAGTTCTTTTAACTCGACCCGAATCATATCTACTGTATCGCCAAACTGCGGCATTTTAAACGTAAACACCAATTTTTTCGAAGGACTAATCTCAACATACTCACCAATCGCTCGGTAGTCTTTTCCTTCACGACGGTCAACGATTTCCCATGTTCCGCCTACTTCAGGGGTATTTACTTATTCCGTCAAGTAAAGCTCCTTATCTTTACGCCCATGAAGAACGTAATATAAAGGCATCACTAGAATAATTAAGGCCACCATCGATAAATACAAACCGCCGTAACCCATTAATGGGACTAAATATCCGAGTATGAAAGGTCCTAATCCAAGTCCAAGCTCAAGGAAAATAAAATACGTTGAGTTTGCTAATCCCATTCGATGTGGCGGTGTTACTTTTATAGCAATAGCTTGTGTACTTGATTGGAAATTTCCATAACCTAATCCGATAATCGCTGCAGCAAGTAAAAAGACAAGACTTGTTTGAGCTTGACTAAGTACTAGCATACCAATCGCGAAAAGGACAAGGCCAGGATACACAACACTATTACCACCTCTTAAATCCATTAATCGACCAGTAAATGGTCGGGAAATTAAGATGACAATTGCATAAACCAAGAAGTAAAAACCACCTGCTTGCACTAGATTGATTTCCTTTGCATAAGCCGCTATAAATGAAAGGATACCTGAATAGGCAAATGCGCCAACTAATATAACTGTCGCAATTGGCAATGCTCTCTTCTCGAAGTAATTTGATAGTTTAAATCCTTTATTATCAGGATTTGGTTTGTATTTGATTTTGGGCGGTTTAATCGGAAGTGCTATGAGCAGACTCACAATCCCCATAACCAATGTAAAAACAAAGATACTCGAATAACCAACATAGTTGATCAAAGCAATCCCGATTAACGGTCCAACCGCTGTTGACAGGACCGCGCTGAGACTAAAATAACCTATCCCCTCGCCGTTTCTACTAGATGGAATTACGTGGGCTGCAATTGTACCCGTTGCGGTTGTCGCAAATCCAACGCCTATTCCATGAAAAAAACGAATCGCCATTAAACCGTAAATATTGGTTGGCAGAAAATATAACAATGAAACGAGTATAAAAAATATAGTGCCGCCTAGTAATATTTTCCGGCTACCTATTTTTTCCATTTGTCGACCTGCAAAAAATCGACCCGATAAAGCCCCTATAATAAAAATACTAGCAACTAAACCTGCAGTACTAGAAGAAGCACTAAATTCTTCAGTCGCATACGTTGCCATGGTGACTAATAATAAGTACATCGACAACATCAGAAAGAAGTTGACGACTGATATTGATATAAATTCCTTTGTCCATAATTTTTCTTTACTCATACATGCCATCCTCTTGCGTATTAATTTTCGCTGATATTTTTCTTAAGACATTCGCTGCTACTAATTGATCTTCTTCAGGTACATCTTCCAATAAATAACACTGGTAGACGCTTAATTTTTCCTGTACTTGTTCACACACTTCTTTACCTCTGTCAGATAATCTTATAAACTTCATGCGCTTGTCTGTTCCAGATTGCGCTTCAACATAGTCGTTTTCAATCAATTTCTGCACCAATTTTGTTACTGTCGGCCTTTCAACATTCTGATAGGTTGAAATATCACTAATTGTATGTTCTCCATTATGTAATATAAAATGCAAAATTGCCCACAGCGAACTAGTAAGCTTAAATGGGGATAGCTGTGCATTTAACTGATTTAAATAAGGTCGATACAAACCCGAATAGGCATAGAAAAGTTGCTTATGTGATTTCAAAATAATTACCACTTCCATTTAGTTAGTTTGTGAAACTAACTAATAGTATACGATATTTAAAATCACATATCAAATTGGACAGCTCACAACGATTGTTATTCAACAACTTCTTTCTCTTGTCTAATAATCGTATAAACAATCCCACCGAAAACAAGAAGAATTCCAATAGTTTGTAGCATTGAAGGCTTGAAGTCTAATAAGATTATATCCAGAAGAATTGCGACAACTGGATCCACAAAAACCAGTGCCGATATGACAACAGTTGATAATTTACGTAAGCTATTGAAAAATAAATAATAAACAAATCCCGTATGTATCAGACCTGTGCCAATTATATAAAACCAATTTGAATCCGTTAATCCGATAAATACACTGAAATTCATAAATGGAAATAACATAAGAATCCCAATCGATGTTTGTACAAATGTCATCGCATATGCACTAAGCTGGGTCACCCCTTTACCAAGTAGCATTGTCATGGCAAAACAAATCGCTGATAATATGGCCCAACCGAAACCCGAACTAACAAAATCGGATACTGAATTGATGTTTTGGATGCCGATTATGAGAATACTTCCCAAGAAGCAAGTCACAATTGCCAGTATTGAGGTCAATGTCATCTTCTCTTTTAGAAACAAACTACCGATAATGAGTACAAAAATCGGAGCTAAATTATAGAGCGTAATTGTTATTGTAATGGACATCACTTCAAATGCTTTGAATAAAAACACCCAGTTCAGCACCAAAAAGACTCCACACACGATTGTTTGTATGATTTCCCGCTTTTGCCAAACTTCTACCTTGTGTAAACCAGTCATTAACCAAACTGCGCCTAAAAATATTGTGGCACAAATACAGCGAACGAAAACTAATTCAACAGCTGGAATGCCTGTCTTGATCGTAAAAAAACCGATTGAGCCAAATATCGCCATTGCAATCGTCATTTGTAACATCGGCACCTTGTTCACACACATCACATCCTCAGTTAAGAATTAATAAAAACACCAGCGTCTAAAAGCACTGATGTTCGGTGTACAGATTTTTTTAGTGAAACACAATCGTTTTATTGTTTTCAACAATAACTCGATTTTCAAGATGCCATTTTACAGCTTTCACTAGAACGCGACGCTCGATTTGTCGTCCAATCTTTTTCAAGGCAATCACATGATCACGATGATCTACTCGTTCCACATCCTGCTCAATAATTGGCCCCTCGTCAAGATCATTTGTTACATAGTGAGAGGTTGCTCCAATCAATTTTACCCCACGATCATAAGCCCGTTCATACGGCCCGGCTCCGATAAAGGCTGGTAAGAATGAATGATGAATATTAATAATCCGATTCTCAAAATGACTGACGAAATCGGGTGTCAATATTTGCATATAACGCGCTAGAATGAGTAAATCAACTTTATATTCTTCCATTAAGCGAATTTGCTCGGCTTCGACTTCTTTACGAATCTCTTTGTTTGCTGGAATATAATAAAAAGGAATGCCCAATGCTTCTACAATATCTCTTGCATCTTCATGATTACTAATAACAACTACAATATCAGTCTCCAAATCACCATTTTGCCATTCCCATAAAAGCTCCATTAAACAGTGCGGTTCTCTTGAAACAAAAATAGCTGAACGTTGTCGTTCATTTCCATATGTAAAATGGTATTCCATCGAATGGCCGTTGGCAATTCCCGCAAAATCCTTTTCAATCTGCACAGACTTTTCTAGCAGATTCTCCGTATGAAACTGGATGCGTATGAAAAACATGCCATCCTCAGGGTTGCTGGAATACTGACTCGATTCAATAATATTAGAATCATGATTATGTAAAAATGTCGATAAGGCCGAAACAATTCCCGGTTTGTCGGGACATTTTACTAATAGCCTTCCCTGGTTTTCTAGTTTATTTTGTTGTTTGTTCGGTAGTAGTTCGAGATTCGTTCTAATAGACATTGCAAGTATCCCCTATTCGTATAGATATCATTTTCCTATTATGCAACATCTTAAGCAACTTCTCAATGATTAGCTGATTCCCATAGATGATAGTCAATTTTTCATCTATTCTAAAATAAGATTACTTTTTCTACTCGATATTTCCGAATTAATCAGATCTCCCTTAATGATTGAATACATATACAGATCATCGAATTTACCACAAGTGAATTCATAATGTCTCAGTAAGCCTTCTCTGATAAACCTTTGCTTTTCTACTAGTTTTTGTGACCGTAGATTAGCAGGTTCGATTAATGCTTCAATTCTTTCTAATTGATAGTGATGAAAACCATATTTAACGACGGCTTCCAAAGCTTCACTCGCTATCCCTTTTCCCCAATGTTCTTGATGCAATTCATACCCAATTTCAGCCCGATGATGTTTAGTATGCATATTGAGAAAACCACAACTTCCGATAACTATACCAGAGTCTTTTAGTGTAATTCCCCATCTAATTCCTGTACCTTCATCACAGATAGTTTTGTACCAACTAATTTCATCCCACACGTCTTTTTCAGTTTGGAATGGCGCTAGTCCCATTGGTGCCACTACTTCTTTATCAGACAGATACTTTAGCATATCACTAGCATCTTCATTTGTTATTTTCCGTAAAATTAACCTGCTTGTTTCAATAATCGGAAATTCTTTTTTCATTTGAATCTCCTCCTTCTTTAGCCTTTTAATTAGTTCAAGCTTTAAATTCAATTGCTGATTGAATTAACGCTCTAATTTTTTCGGGTTGAATCTCGTCTACTTTTTTGATTCTAATATGACGCATTTGTTTGCCTGTCCCTTCAAGTAGATTGTCTTTATCTGTGAGGCTTGCCCCAATATAGAACCCTAAATTGACGTGATTTTTGGATGCTTGTAGATAACAAATATTGCGATCTATGCCATAAGACGGCTTACCCCACTTGATTTCCTCTATAAAGTTATCGGAGGTTTCAAAAATTAAGTTGCGTAAACAGGTTGTTATTTCTTGGATATTCTTTGATAACGCTTCAATGAGTTGATCCACTTTCTCGCTTTTGTTAGGTTTCATTTCAATACACTCCTCAATTTTGTTTTCATTCGTATTTCATTATTACCTTCATAATCGTAAAACAATATAGCGGCACTACCGTTTAAAACTATACTAATAATAAGATACTTAATAGTCTACTTTCCGCTTCCAGCTATCATCATTTTTCTTCAGAAAACCAAATATTTTCGTATGAAAAATACTTTTCCGGCCAAAATATAAAATGAAAGTTGGTGTTAACATTGAGAAAGAAGATTATTGTTCCTGCTATCTTTATTATAATATTAATGGTTTCAATACCATCTTATGCCAAACAAGATACTTATCAACCTGCTGAAAAATCTAAAGAAGAACTTATGATGGACTTATTTTTCTCATTAATGTCACCGACTATCGATGAGGTTGTTTGGGGTTATTATGCTAACTTCCTTAATGAACGTCCTGGAGTGTATCCTTATCAAATAAGTATTATCAATATGGAAAGAATCGGTGAATATCGTTCTTTTGAATTTTTAATCACCATTGAGGTTACGCCTGTAGTTGGCCCACATATTGAAGTTGGTAAAGACCATTTAACATTTTATATTACGCCTAGTAACGTAAAAATTAGAAAGTTTGAGCATATTGAAACGTACAAACTTCCTCCCAATTGGCAACATATCATAAAGGATAGACTGGGTGATCCTGGATTGGAGACATATTGATTTAAAAAGAACTAACCGCCCCACTTCAAAGTGAAATGGGACGGTTAGTTCTAATTTTTACCCGCGAAGCTGTGCGCCTGCTTCACTTGTCAATGCTGCTAATACTTTTTCATGTGCTTTGACGACTTCATCGTCTGTTAATGTACGTTCAGGATCTTGATATTTCAAAGAGAATGCGACTGATTTTGTGCCGCTTTCAACGTTGTCCCCTTCGTACAGGTCAAACAATTTAACGCCAGTTAATAATTTCCCTCCAGCGCGTCGAATGACATCTTCTAGCGTTCCAGATGACGTATCACTTGAAACAACTAGTGCGATGTCTCTTGAGATGGATGGGTGACGTGGAACTGGAACATAAAGTAACGCTTCAGTCTCGATGGAAAGGATTTTATCGAGATTCATTTCCATGACATATGTTTCTTTTAAATCACGCTTATTTTGTTCTGTTGGATGAATTTGGCCGATGAAACCAATCCGTTTATTGTCGTGATAAATATTTGCTGTTCTTCCCGGGTGCATGCCTTCGAGTACTGCCTGTTCGAATGTCAATCCTTCGACGAGACCAAGACTATCCATTAGCCCTTCGACAATGCCTTTCAATACGAAGAAATCGACTTTTTTCGTATCTGCTTGCCATGCATGATCTACCCAGTTCCCAGTGATGACTGCGGCAACGTGCGCCGTTTCTTTTGGAAGACCATCTTCCTCTTCATCAAGGAATACTGAACTTACTTCATAAAATCCTACAGATTCATTACGACGCGCAACATTATACGTAGCTACCTCGAGTAAATGAGGAATGATACTTTGACGCAGCGTGCTTCGCTCTTCACTAATCGGCATAAGCAAGTTTGTAACAGGTGCTGTTTCAAGCGCATAGGTTTGTGCTTCTTTCGCTGATGTTAGTGAATACGTTAAAGTTTCATATAACCCTGCACCTTCTAGAAACGCTTTTACAGTTCTGCGTTTTTGTTGGTAAGGTGTAAGTCCTCCTGGGTTAGATTCGGTAATAGGAAGTGTCATTGGGATATTGTCATATCCATACATTCTAGCAATTTCTTCAATGATATCTTCTTTAATACGGATATCTTGTCTACGCGTAGGCGCATCGATTACAAGATTTCCATTAATCGCTTCGGTTGGAAACTTCAATCTTTCCAAAATCGAAAGCATATCTTCTAGTGAAATTTTCATACCGAGTCGGCTGTTAATGTAATCCGGTGAAATCGTAATTTGTACTGGCGTTTTGTCGAGTTCGTCAATAATGACGGAACCTGAGAGCACTTCCCCGTCCGCAAGGTCTGCGATGAGTTGTGCCGCACGTTCAGCCGCTGCAACAACGCGCTCGGGATCTACACCTTTTTCAAAACGTGTACTCGCATCGCTATGAAGGCCATGTTCTTTAGACGTTCTACGCACAGTTGACGGTGCAAAGTATGCAGATTCGATGACAACTGTCGTCGTACCATCGTGTACTTCTGAATTCGCCCCGCCCATTACACCTGCAATGGCTACTGGCTCTGCACCGTTTGTGATGACAAGTTGGTGTGATTTCAACGTTCGTTCTGCTTCATCCAGTGTCGTAATTTTTTCGCCTTCTTCCGCAAGTCGCACGACAATTTCGCCTGTTTCGAGTCGATCATAATCGAAAGCATGAAGCGGTTGACCGTATTCGAGTAGAATAAAGTTCGTAATGTCAACGACGTTATTATGTGGACGAATGCCTGAAGCCATTAAGCGATTTTGGAGCCATAATGGAGATTCAGCAATTTTAACGTTTTTTATAACTTTTGCTACGTACATTGGATTTTCTTCTTTCGCATCAATGCGAAGTTTAAGAATATCCTCTGCTTTTTCAGTAGATTCTTCATATGCAATCTCCGGCTGTTTTACTTCTTTAGATAAGATTGCACCCACTTCATAGGCGACTCCAAGCATACTTAATGCATCTGACCGGTTTGGCGTTAAATCGAATTCAAGGACTGTATCATCTAATCCAAGAATTTTAAGCGCATTTGATCCAACAATTGCATCTTCCGGAAGCACGTAAATTCCTTCAGCATATTCTTTAGGGACAAGTCTTCCTTCAATCGCAAGTTCTTGAAGTGAACAAATCATACCGTTTGAATCTTCGCCGCGAAGTTTTGCTTTTTTAATTTCAAATCCGCCTGGGAGAACTGCGCCAGGTTTTGCAACGATAACTTTTTGCCCTTTGGCAACGTTTGGTGCGCCACAGACGATTTGAGTCGTTTCCATTCCGATGTCAACTTGACAAACATTTAATTTGTCTGCATCTGGATGCTGAACACAATCTAGCACTTGGCCTACAACAACGTTTGTCATTCCCTGTGAACGATCAATAATCGCGTCCACTTCAATCCCAGAACGTGTAATACTTTCCGCCAACTCAGTCACGGGAATTCCATCTATATTTACATACTCTTTTAGCCATTTCGTAGATACTAACATGTTTTTTCCTCCTTATGCTTCTGTCCGGTGAAATTGCGATACAAAACGCACGTCATTCGTATAGAAATGACGAATATCTTCCACACCGTATTTCAACATTGCAATTCGCTCAGGTCCCATTCCAAATGCAAAACCTGTTACGACAGATGGATCATAGCCTGCCATTTCCAATACATTTGGATGTACCATTCCAGCACCTAAAATTTCGATCCATCCTGTTTTTTTACAAATATTACAGCCATCGCCGCCACATTTGAAACAAGAAATATCCATCTCAACGGATGGTTCCGTAAACGGGAAGAAGCTTGGGCGCAAACGAATTTCACGATCATCACCGAACATTTTCTTAGCAAATAAAGAAAGGGTTCCTTTTAAATCACTCATACGAATATCATCGCCAATGACGAGCCCTTCAATTTGTGTAAACTGGTGGGAGTGCGTCGCATCATCGCTGTCACGACGGTATACTTTCCCTGGGCAAATGATTTTGATTGGTGCCCCGCCTTTTGCTTCCATCGTGCGTGCTTGAACTGGCGATGTATGCGTACGAAGGAGAATGTCCTCTGAAATGTAGAACGAATCTTGCATGTCACGCGCTGGATGCCCTTTCGGCAAGTTGAGTGCTTCGAAGTTATAATAATCTTTCTCAACTTCAGGCCCTTCTGCAATTTCATAACCCATGCTGATAAAGAAATCTTCAATTTCCTCGACTACACGAGTCAACGGATGGTGATTCCCAGTACGTGCCGGTCTACCAGGTAATGTAACGTCAATAGATTCCTTTTCAAGTTGTTCGTTAATCGCGTCTTCTTCTAGTTTCGCCATACGTTCTTCAAGCACTTCAGTTACAGAAGCTCGAATGACGTTAACAAGCGCACCCATTTTAGGACGTTCTTCGGCTGGTAGTTTACCCATACCTTTTAAAGCATCTGTAATCGGTCCTTTTCTTCCTAAATAAGCAATACGGACCTCGTTCAATTCTTTTACATTTGTCGCTTCTTGAATTTTTGCTAGTGCTTGTTCTTTTAATTCATTCAATTGTTGTTCCATTTGCTGATGCTCCTTTCCAAAATAAAAAGCCCCCGCCCCTATAAAAGGGACGAGGACGTAAATTCGCGGTACCACCCTGATTACCATACGATTAAAAATCCGTATGATCTCTCAAATCGGATAACGGTCCGGTGCCGGCACGCCTTTATAGATTTCTCTAGTCCCGGCGGCAGCTCATGGGGTGAACATAAACAAATAAAACCGATTTGCACTTTCAGTCAAGGTGCAAACTTCCTTTTGGTTCTTTCTATTGTTTACTTTTCCCAATCAATGCTTTTTATTTCAATTATTATTTAGTATACCCGATTAATCAAATATCTTCAACAAAGTAACTAGAAAAACTCTAGAAGTCCTTTTAACAAATGATAACTAGACATACCTGTTTATGGTTGTAAATTGTTGTAACTGTTTCTAATTAATCACTTTTGCATTCTAATTGATTGGAGTGCAGATTGGCGACTCCAGCGGGAACAGCGCGAGCCGAAGACCCTGGACTGAGCGTAGCGAGGGAAGCGGCAGGGAAAGATTGAACTATATCTTTCCGCACTTCCCGGCCGTGCCCGCGGAAAGCGTCCAATCGGAACGGAAATCAATGATGATGTAAGACTTTTTTAATTATCTACATTCATTTTTTACCCCAGCACTAGAAAATTTGACAGCATGCTATTTTTGACATAGATTATTTGTTTTCCTCTAGACATTGATAAACCGCCATCAAATCTCGTTTATTCAATTCACGAATACGATTAAATATCGGAATGTCTGCTACAGCCTCAGTATATGAGTCTTCTGCAACAACGTCACTGACCAAACCATTAAGCCATATTTTCACTTCTACGTTTTCGACAACTTCTCCGAGTCCTACATCATTGATACCACTAGCATTACAACTCACGCAAGGTATCGTTAATTTATTTACGCCGTCATGTAGATTCTCTTCTGCAATGGCTTTCTTCCCTTTACAAAATGGACATGGATGGCTTTTTCTAATTTTATTAATTTGAGTCACTAATTTCTTGTAACCAAATGATTCATAAACATAGGTGAGTTTTTTGTATTTACCATTTGTGAAATAATTATCGATAATTGCTTCTCTTGTTTCATAGATACCAGGAAAATCAGAGATGGTCACTTGATTATTTTTGCTAATGGATTCGAGGCTAGCTTCGATTGAGTCCCAGAACGGTAAGACGTTTTGTAAGACCATTTCATAACTCGAAAAGCTGGCTTGTTCCAGTTCAAACATTTTCAGCGCGACTTGCGTTTCCCTGGGCAGCTCGGAGACGTCTTCCGTCAAAGTCATTTCTCCGCCAACAACAGCTTTTAGTTTTACCAATTGCGGTAACGGCCCTACTGTCTTCAATACTTGATCAATCGGTTGCTGTATAATTTCTCGAATGTCCCTACCGTCAAATTCAAGCTTTTTATGATGATTTAGCACAGATCCTTCGCAAATCGGACATGTCACCCACTCTTTAGAGGCTTTCATATGCTCTTTGATAATCGATTTCGATATAAACATATACATCCCAATAATGTTCATAAAGCCTTGCCATGTTCTCCGCGCTTTGCCTGCTTTGTCATAGAACGACTTTTCCCAGTATCCGTACAGAAAGGTATGCTTTTCGCTGTCGGTCAACTCATTATAGCTTTTACTCAAATCGTGACCAAGCTCATTCTTTATCTCATTAAAAAGGAATTCCAATTTCGGATATTGATAATACTTTAATACTTCCATAACATCTGGATGCAACATACCATCCCAGAAAGGAACGGTTTTGTCCTGAATAACCACATCTATATCAAATGTTTCAATCCCGCGCCGTCCAGAACAGTATGGACAATGATTTTGCTGATGATAGAAATCAAAGCTCTTTGTATCTTTATTGGTCGGATGTGCTGCCACAATATGATTAATCAAACCGCCACTTTCATAAAGAAAGCTGTGCTGGCTATACAAATGTCTTTCAAAATCAATGGCGATGACGGGAGCAATTACGTCAGATTCGTATTCACCATAAATTAGACGCGCCATGGATGATAAGCTTTTTAAGATGCCGCCTTTATAGACGTTTTCAGCGTTCTTAAAATAGTCGATATGATTTTCATTCAAGTAGTGAATACCATTCTTTGATTGTAGTGCTGAGGAAATTTGGAACGGCGCAACTTCTTCGGTATTTTTATTTTCCCCAAAATACTCATCATGACTAACAACTCCTAGATGTTCTACCGGTTCCTGTTTTCTTTCACCAAAATCGACAATGAAATCCGAGTTTTTCAGCATATAGGCATTATGTTCAATCATGATAATCGAGACAGATTCATCTTGAAGAATAGCCCCGATACTATCTATAAATTGATTTAATATATTTTGTGATAAACCTTTTGAAGGCTCATCAAAAATAAACAACGTATTTGGATTTCTTGAGTTACCAAAAAGCTCTGAAACCAAGTGAACGCATTGAAATTCGCCTGTCGACAAAGTCTGCGTTTTTCTTTCCAATGTTAAATAACCGAGCCCTAGTTTGATTAGTAGGCTCAAGCGTTTATGAGCGATGTCTTCAGTTGGAAGTTCATCAATAATATCTTCAATTGAACGTTCGAAAATAGCATCAATTTCGTCACTGTATTTGTTTAGTTTCTGTTTGACATCAAGAAACGTTGCAACAGTTGATCGGCTGGTAATCGATTGGTTTCGGTCCTGTCCTACCATGACCAGTTTATCTTTTGGATATCTTTTCAGAAAATCCTTGGAGATACACTCGTTTACAAGGGTCGACTTACCACATCCAGATTCACCTGTAATGGTTACGAGTCGATTTTTGGGAATCTGAATCTCAGCCATTTGAATATTACGGCAGAAAAGATCTTTAAATTGATAGTATTCTGTTGGCTGTTCGTGATTCTGTTCCTGATAAATCGGTTTTGGTCGCGGTGATTCTTCAACTATTTTCCCGCCGTATTTACCACTGCCTGGCCCAAAGAACACTTGATCATCAGTTGTATCTAAAACCGTATCAGAATGATCAATAAGCCAAATTTGATTCTTATAGCCCAATTGTTTAATCTGTTCTAGTATTTTTAGTAAGGTCTGGTGATCAAGTCCAACTGAAATTTCATCGATAATGATCACAGTATTTTCACTCGCTGCCATGAATTCTGCCAAGTAAAGCCGTGTCAATTCCCCACCTGACAATGTTCCCATGATCCGATTCATTGTTAAATAGCCAATATTCATATTGATAATGTTTTTAAGAATAAGTTGTTTCGCTTCACTTATATGTAATTCCTTTGAAAGAGAATGGATCGATTCAATACTTAAGTTGTTGATATCTGAAATACTATGTGGCTTATTCCATAAGTCGAGTTTATATTGCTCAACTTCCGGATTATAACGTTTTCCCTCACACTTTTTACATTCAACCTTTTTGGTCGTACCTCGCCCTTTACATGTAGGACACCAACCTAAAGCATTATTAAAGGAAAACACTTCTGGAGAAAGATTAAATTCTTCTGCAATCCGAACACGGAGTTCTTTAAAAATACCAGTATGAGTACCAATCGTTGAACGTGGATTGGAAGAAATCGATGATCTCCCTAGAAACAGCACTAAAGGCATTTCCTCCATCTTGATGGCACTAAAATTCGTTTCCATGATAGCTGGAAACAAATATTGATATTCAGATTTAGGCAATAAGGAAACAAGACGCTTTTTAGATTCTTCACCAATCGTTTGAGAAAATGTGGTTTTACCAGATCCAGACAAACCGGCAATGCCAATCGATTGTTCTTCCGGTAATACGGTATCCAAACGGTCTATATTATTGGCAATTAATTGCTTTATTTTCAACGGATAACCTCCCATTAACTATTAAATCATTTATTGTTTTGTGTAAGCATATAAAAGTATGCCTGTTGCGACAGCAACGTTTAAAGATTCAGCTTTTCCGTATAACGGAATCTTAACAACTTGGTCTGCAGTAGCTAATAAATCAGGACTTACTCCGCTACCTTCATTTCCCATAATAATCGCAAACTTGTCGTTGATCTCGACATCAGAATAATTCGATGCATTTGTCAATCCTGTACCGAGCACACGGATATCTGCAGATTTCAAATTCTGAACCCACTGAATCAGGTCACCTCTAATAACAGGAATATTAAAAGTAGAGCCCTGGGCAGAACGTACAGTTTTCGGGTTAAATGGATCAGCAGTTCCTTGTCCCAGAATAACTGCATCGATACCAGCAGCATCCGCTGTCCGAATCATTGTTCCGACATTGCCTGGATCCTGTACAGAATCTACAAGTAATAATTTTGTCCAAGAGGTATACAGTTCTTCCTTATATTCTGGTTGACGACAATGTGCAAAAATTCCTTGCGATTGTTCAGTTTCTGTAATTTCTTTTGCGACTGCGTGATTAATTTCAACTATATGTATGTTTTCAGTATTCCAAGTATCAGGTATTTCAATACCTTCGCGAATAATCAAGGAAAGAACGCCATTTTCCGATTTTATCGCTTCTTCGACTAAGTGGAAGCCTTCGACTAGGAATTCTTTAGATTTATCTCGTTCTTTTCTTGTTAATACGAGTTTTTTCCAATGTTTCACGAGTGAGTTTTGGATTGATTCAATGCGCTTCATAAATAGTTATCCACCTTTTTCTTTTCAGTGTATCAAATGACCGTATAATTGGCGATCAATGTGTGCAAAATGATAGCGGGAGGCTGATGCTATGGATTTTCAAATTAGGGATGCAATTTCAGCAAACATGACAAACAACTCAGCAGAAGATATACGCGGAGTTGTCGAAGATGCCATCAAGCGAGGCGAGGAACATTTGCTACCTGGACTTGGAGTCTTTTTTGAAAAACTCTGGAATAGTTCAGGTGAACAAGAGAAATCACAAATGACGAACGAACTCGCGAAAGTATTTCAGGCAGGTTAAGAACACAAAAGTCCATTTCATCAATTGAACGTAAATTGACAAAATGGACTTTTTTCAATTCTGCGTTCTTCGCGCAAAATCAACGAATTGAAATTTATCGGGACGGTGGCGCGATTCTGTGTATTGGAATAGGGTCGTATCATCTAAATAAACCATACTCTTTATGATAACGATATTTGAGTGGCCTTCTAAATCCAATAATTCACGATCTTCTTCCGTTGGTACTTCAACCGTAATTTTCTTCTTCGCGTAGCTAATATTCAAGTTCAAGTCGTTTTCTAGATATTCATAAATGGAGTTTTCACATGTCTCTTTCGTTAAATTCGGTATGATGTCTTTATTGAAATAATCTTTGTCTAGGATGATTTTATCCCCAGCAATTTCCCGAATGCGCGCTACTTTCCACACGACCTCTTTTGGCTTTATATCTAATTTAACTTGTAAATTTTCGTCGGCTTCAATGAGTGATAATTCATGGACAATTGTTTTGGTTGGGATTTGTAAATTTGTTGCTAACTCTTTGAAGCTAACGATTCCTGAGACAGGAAAATCGAATTTATTTACATTCAGAATAACTGAACCTTTGCCGCGCACTTTTTGAATATAGCCGTTATGCGCCAGTAAATCGAGTGCTTTTCGTATCGTTTCTCGTGACACACCATATTCCACCGTTAAACTATTTTCGGAAGGAAGCATCGTCGCTTCCCCCCAAGCGTTACTTTTCGTTTTCTCAGCTAAATCATGGTAAATTGCCAGATACTTTTTCAATTGAATAACCTCATTATTTTATTAGATACACGATTGACTCATAAGGCCTAAGTGTCAGACGATCAAGTGTCAGTTCAGAGCCTTCATAATTTGAAATCAGTATCTCAATATTATCTTGAGTTCCCATGTCAAAATTAACTGTGACCTCTTCATCGTAAAAATTGTTAACGACGAGAATTGTTTCGTTTTCCCAATGTCTCGAGTACGCAAACACATTACTATGGTCTTCTAATTGCATTTGGAAATCACCGTGGACAATAATCGGGTGTTTCTTTCTGAGTTCAATCACCTGTTTATAATAATTATATATTGAATCTGGCTCGATTACAGCTTTTTCTGCATTAATGTCCTCGTAATTATCTGCAACTGAAATCCACGGTGTGTCAGTAGTGAATCCTGCATTTTGTTCATTGGACCACTGCATGGGTGTTCTTGCATTATCTCTTGATTTTTGCTGTAGAATATCAATGATTTCTTGGTTTGACTTACCTTCGTTTTTCATTAATTCATAAGCATTTAATGATTCAACATCACGGTATTCACTAATGTCCGTGAAGTTCGGGTTCGTCATGCCGATTTCTTCACCTTGATAAATATATGGCGTTCCATTCATCATATGAATCGTTGTCGCAAGCATTTTTGCTGATTCAGCATGATATTTCTGGTCATCGCCCAATCTTGAAACGATCCGAGGTTGGTCGTGATTGCACCAAAACAATGCATTCCAGCCATTTCCTTTATGCATGCCCACTTGCCAATGCGCAAGGATCTCTTTTAATTGAATAAAATCAAATGGTGCTTTTGTCCATTTTTCTCCATCCGTATAATCCACTTTCAGATGATGGAATTGGAATGTCATATCCAGTTCTTTACGTTCTTCTTGTGTATATAGTATACAACTTTCGAGTGTTGTCGAAGACATCTCGCCAACAGTCATGAGCTGATTCGGAGAAAGAACTGCCTCATTCATTTCTTGTAAAAATTCGTGAATTCGAGGTCCATCTGTATAAAAACGACGGCCATCCCCACTATCATCATTCGGAAAATCTTGATTTTTAGAAATTAAATTGATGACATCTAAACGGAAACCGTCAATTCCTTTGTCTGCCCAGAATTGAATCATTTCATAGAGCTTTTTGCGAACCGTTTCGTTTTCCCAATTTAAATCGGCTTGCGTCTTGTCGAATAGATGTAAATAGTATTGTTCAGTATTTTCATCATATCCCCAAGCAGATCCGCCAAATTTAGACTGCCAGTTATTCGGTTCTTGACCGTCGACCGGATCCTTCCAAATATAAAAGTCGCGGTATTCATTGTCCTTGGAACTCGCAGCTTGTTTAAACCAATCATGTTCTGTTGATGTGTGGTTAATGACGAGATCCATAATGAGTTTCATGCCTCGTTTATGGGTCTCTGCTAGTAGTTCTTCAAAATCTGTCATCGTACCAAAGGATTCATCAATCGAATAATAATCACTAATGTCATAGCCATTATCATTTTGTGGAGATTGATAGACAGGTGTTAACCAAATGACATCTACCCCTAATTCTTTAAGGTAATCTAACTTAGTCGTGATGCCCTTAATATCACCCGTCCCGCTTCCAGTTGTATCCATAAAACTTTTCGGATAAATTTGATATACGACTGCTTCTTTCCACCATGTATTGCTCATTTACATACACCTCAATAATCTAGTTGTCTCTATATTAGTCTTTATTCCGTTTAGCAATTAAAAATGTAATAACGAATGGTACGATGATTACGATCACCATTCCAATGATAAATGACGTCCATCCACTTGGGACAATGGAGAATATTCCTGGTACGCCACCTACACCAATTGATGTTGCAAGTACTTTTTGGAACGTGATAAAAGCTGCAGCGATTGCAGAACCAATAATTGCTGCGATAAACGGATATTTAAATCGTAAGTTTACACCGAACATCGCCGGTTCCGTAATCCCAAGCCACGCTGAAATTCCAGATGTCCCAGAGAGACCCCGTAGTTTTTCATCTCTCGTTGCAAGCATCATGGCAAAAGCCGCTGATCCTTGTGCAATATTTGATAATGCAAGGATTGGCCATAAGAATGTAGTACCAGTACTTCCTATTAATTGTAAATCTACTGCCAGGAACGTATGGTGCATCCCTGTAATTACTAATGGCGCATAAATCGCACCATATACTAATCCACCCACAAGCGCAAACGAATCAAAGACAGCAACTAAACCGTCTGTTACGAGATTACCTAGGGCAAAAGTGATTGGCCCAATAATAATGAATGTTAAAACACCTGTAACTAATAAGGCAATCGGTGCAACTACTAATAATTGTAGCGAATCCATGACTCGTTTCCGTAGTCCAATTTCAATTTTTGCTAATAACCACGAGGCGAATAATACAGGTAGGACTTGACCTTGATAACCGATCTTACTAACTTCCAATCCAAATAGGTTCCAAGTTGGAATACTGCCATCAGCCAATGCTGCACCGTACGCCCAAGCATTGAGTAGGTCAGGGTGAACGAGAATAAGTCCTAGCACTACCCCTAATATCTCACTTCCGCCAAATCGTTTAACGGCCGACCATCCAATTAAAGCAGGTAAAAAGACAAAGGCAGTATTTGCGATGATATTAATAATATCCGCTACACCAACCCATTGCGTATGAACTTCGATAATTGACTGTGTATCATAGAAAATTCCTGGATTTGTAAGAATATTGTTAATCCCCATCAATAGACCAGCTGTTACAATTGCCGGCAAAATTGGGATGAAAATATCTGCCAATGTTTTAATGGCACGTTGAAGTGGATTTTGTTTTTGAGCAGCTGCATCTTTCACTTCATCTTTTGTCGATTCGCCAATTCCCGTTTCTTCTGACATGGCTGCATATACTTTATCGACCGTTCCCTGGCCAATAACTACTTGGAACTGTCCGTTTGCAGAAAATGTACCTTTAACAATTTTCAAGTCTTCTAATGCAGCTGAATCTACGATTGACTCGTCTTTTAACGCAAAACGCAACCGTGTGACACAATGTGTAACGGCAGCAATATTTTCTTTTCCCCCAACAGCATCGACAATTTGTCTAGCGTCTTTCGAATATTCCACATTAACCCCTCCAACTCTTTATTTTAGTTTTACTTGGATGAGCACTGTTTCTCCAGCAGTGACAGGAGATTCTTCGCTCACTGTAAAGGACTCGACAACTTCACCATTCGTTAATGTGATGGGCGTTACAATACTGTTCGCTTTTTCACCCACAAATGTCATGTCAAATGTGACGAGTTTATCGCCGGCCTTTACATGATCTCCTTGCTGAACAAATGATTCAAATCCTTCTCCGTTCAATGCGACAGTCTCCAATCCAATGTGTATGAGAACCTCTAGTCCAGATTTACCGCGCAATCCAATGGCATGTTTCGTAGGAAATACTTGAACAATTTCCGCGTCAAACGGAGCAACTACTGTACCGTCAGTTGGCATAATCGCAATACCATCCCCTAACATTTTTTCCGAAAATACGGGATCTGGAACATCCGTAAGCTGTACTACCGATCCAGTAAGTGGTGCTAAAATTGTTTCTTCCTTCAAAACCTCTTTTTTCCCAAATAACTTCTTCAACATTTGACCATCTCCTTCACTTGTCTATACATGTATTGCAATTAGTATAACTTGTATATACACGTTATGCAATCGCTTTCAGAAATATACCAATTCCTCTCTCTACTAACTCTATTCACCATTAACATTCTTCTTAAACAAACATAGCCGTAACAAGACCTGAAGTCAGTATTATTCTTATATAATAAAAAAATAGCACTGCAAAATGCAGTGCTAAACATTTAAATTCTATACTAATTTATCGCTGTTTAATAATTCCGAACGAATAAATCTACACCAAGTGCAGTAGCAATTCCAAAAATGAGTGACCAAAGTCCGATGCTAATTATCATCCAGACAGTTGTATTCGTTTTATTGGCACCGAAAAGTAAACCAATGAATGCTGCGATATGTGTTCCAATTAAGATCGGACCAAGAAGTGCTACACCTGGCATTCCGTATCTATTCCAAATACGTTTTCCCCGCTCTGTTCGTTTTGACGCTTCTTTACCATTTTTACGCCTTCTCGCCTCCAGCCATTCTTTTACTTTTTCGAAACCGATAATAACAATAAGAACAGTCAACAAATTCCCTATGAATGCCGTTAAAATGACCCACACCGGGGATAAGCCACTTATAATGCCAAGTGGTATCACCAGGGCGATTTCCAACCAGGGTATTGCTGCGGCTATAAATACTAATAAATACTCATACATAATTTTCCTCCCACAACAAACTTTCTAATCTCTGTATGATAAGTCCAATTTCGAACAATTGCAACATAAAAAACAATCTTAGTACTAGCAATGACCAAGTAGAATGTACAAACAAAAAAAGTCTAGGCAATTCACCTAGACTCTTCCATGAATCTATTAGAGCAATGTAGCTAGTACAGCTTTTTGAGCGTGTAGACGATTACCCGCTTGTTGGAAAACGTAAGAATTCGGTCCGTCAATGACTGATGTGGAGACCTCTTCCTCACGGTGAGCAGGTAAACAATGTAAAAATATATAATCCTTTTTTGCGTGTGCTACCAATTCGTCGTTAATTTGAAATTCTTTAAATGCTACGAGACGCTGTGCCGCCTCTTCCTCTTGCCCCATACTGGTCCAAACATCTGTATAAATCACATCGACGTCAGTCACTGCTTCAATCGGATTCGTCGTTTCTTTGACGCTGCCACCGTTTAATTTTGCTAATTTCTTTGCCTCTACAAGTACCCCGGGGTCGCATGTATACTCTTTTGGTGTGCCAATCGTCACATGCATTCCCGCATGAGCTGCTGCAATTACTAAAGAGTGGGCAACATTATTCCCATCACCAATATAAGCTAACTTCTTTCCTTTCAATGAACCCTTCACTTCCACTATCGTAAGAAGGTCTGCCAGCGCTTGACAAGGATGAAATATATCCGTCAATCCATTGATCACTGGAACGGATGTATGTTCCGCTAATTCTTTGACCATAGCGTGTGAATTTGCACGAATCATGACACCATCCAAGTACTCAGAAAAGACTTTCCCTGTATCTGAAACAGATTCCCCGCGACCGATTTGTAAATCACGTGCATTCATAAATATTGCATGCCCACCTAATTGGATCATGCCCACTTCAAATGAAATTCTCGTTCTTGTTGAATGTTTCTCAAAAATCATTCCTAGTGTCTTCCCTGCCAAAATCGGTTTAAGTTTGCCTTCAGCTGTATCTTTTTTAAGTTTAATCGCTTTTTCAATCAAATATAAAACTTCTTCACTTGTATAATCCAACAAACTAAGAAGGTCACGTCCTTTTAATCCAGCCTCAATATCTTTCACTTTATCAACGTTTGTTTCAACTAACTTAATCATAAAAAATCAACACCCTTCCCTAATTATTAATGTATGTCTTAGTATATGTATGTATAATTATTAAGTCAAGTGTATTATTATAATTAATTAGAAAGTTAGGTATACGTAGATGAACAAAATTCAAGCTGAAATTATTCAAGCTAAAATCGCGCGAGAACCCGTTGCGGGAGCAATGCGGTGAGATACGGGAGCAAACAAAAAAACCTTGTCATCCCATTTCGGAATAACAAGGTCTAAGATTTCATCATCAATCAAACGTAATTTTGTTTACTGTGTCACGATCTAATTTTTTAATGACCTCAATGATAAGTTTAACAGTGTTTTCATAATCATCACGGTGCAAGATTCCTGCGTGCGAATGAATATAGCGTGTCGGGATACAAATCGCTAATGACGGTACACCGTTTCCTGAAATATGAATGGAGCCTGCATCTGTCCCGCCCCCAGGAATTGTTTCAAACTGATACGGAATGCCATTTTCTTCAGCTGTATCAACAACAAGATCACGTAAGCCTTTATGTGAGACCATCGATGCATCGAAGAGCAAGATTTGAGGACCATCACCCATTTTCCCGGTTGCCTCTTTTGATGTAATGCCAGGTGTATCACCTGCAATCCCAACGTCTACCGCAAATCCGATGTCTGGCTGGATTTTTGTAGCTGCTGTACGTGCACCACGAAGGCCAATCTCTTCCTGTACTGCGCCAACACCAAATACAATGTTTGGATGGTTTTCATCTTTCAACCCTTTTAGAACATCGATTGCAATCGCAATACCAATGCGGTTATCCCAAGCTTTGGCGAGCAATAGTTTTTCATTATTCATCACGGTGAATTCAAAATAAGGGACGACCATATCGCCTGGTAGAATTCCCCATTCCATCGCTTCTTTTTTAGAAGTTGCACCAATGTCGATAAACATATCCTTAATATCCACTGGTTTCTTTCTCGCTTCAGGAGAGAGGATATGTGGCGGTTTTGAACCGATGACACCTGTTACTGTGTCTCCGCTACGTGTAACAATTGTGACGCGTTGTGCAAGCATCACTTGTGACCACCAGCCGCCAACTGTTTGAAATGAGAGGAAGCCTTTATCGTCAATCTTTGAAATCATAAAACCGACTTCATCAAGATGACCTGCAACCATAATTTTCGGGCCATTCTCATCGCCAACTTTCGATGCAATTAGCGATCCTAGTCCGTCTTGCTCAATTTTATCACTAAACGGTTCGATATATTTTTTCATAACATCCCTAGGTTCACGCTCATTCCCTGGAATACCTTTCGCATCTGTTAATTCTTTAAGCATCGTTAATGTCTCGTCAAGTTTCGTCAATTACTTCGACCTCCTAAATAAAATGAAAACTCAATCCGCGGGAGGGTTCCTCATCCCCCACGGATTGTTAGTTGAACCAATCGGGCTTTTACGGGCAGTTATCGCCCATTTCTACTTCTACTTCGCATTTAACTTACGTCTTGAGATTGAAACCTTACTGCCCGTTAAAGCGGGATAACTCATACAAGACCAAGTATATTCTAATTGATAGTATTTTTCAAAACATTATAGATTTAAAGCAATTCTTTTCGTAAATCTGCTGCGGATTTCTTTGACAATAATCCAGGTGCAATGTCTAAAACAGTTTTCGCACCATATTCGCCATTTTTGTTCAATCGGTAAGCTGCGCGTGCATATGCAACTAAGACGCTTGAAGTAAATTCGGGATTACTATCCAATTTCAGAGAATACTCCATCACTTGGTTAGTGCCGTCACCTGTTTTTCCACTGCGAATGACAAAACCACCATGTGGCATAGCTGCATGATTTTTATGTAACTCTTCTTCTGAAATGAATGTGACTGTTGTATCATGATTAGTAAAGTAATTTGGCATTGTCACAATAGCTTCTTCGACTTCAGAAGCATTCGCACCTTCTTCAAGTACCACATAACATTCGCGTGTATGTTGCTCGCGCGTTGTTAATTCTGGTAGTTCTCCACTTCGAACTCGGTTTACGGCATCTGGATTTGGAATTGTATATTGCACAGCTCCCTTTACGCCTGGTACTCTTCTCACTGCATCTGAATGACCTTGACTAAGGCCTTTCCCCCAAAATGTATACGTCGTACCTTCCGCCAATACTGCCTCCCCGAATAAGCGATTAAGAGAGAATAAGCCTGGGTCCCACCCAACTGATATAATTGATGTGTTTTGATTAGGTTTTGCTGATTGGTCTACGGCTTCAAAATAATTTGGAATTTCAGCATGTGTGTCAAAGCTGTCAATAGTAGAAAAATGTTTTGATAGTTCAGGCCCTTGTTCCGGCAAATCATTTTTCGAGCCACCACATAAGATTAAAACATCAATACTTTCTTTGAACTCCAAAATTGAATCGTGTTTATATACAGGTACTGTATCGTTGAGTAACGTAAGATCTTTAGGGTTTCTTCTAGTAAAAACACCTACTAATTCCATGTCAGCATTTTGTGAAATGGCTGATTCCACACCTCTTCCTAAATTTCCATATCCAGCAATTCCAACTCTAATTTTCTTGGTCATAAAATATCTCGCCATCCTTCTTATGTAATTGTCATAAATTGTTCACATCAAAAGCTTACACCCTTTAGTATAAACAATGATAAAGTAAAAGTATTGTTTATTAATCTGAAATGAGGCATTCAAATGCGAAATTTTGTCTATTTAATCATATTCATCTCTTTTTTCGATTTGTTTTCTCAACTACCAATAATGAGTCCTTATGCTGATTCATTAAATGCGACGCCGTTTGTCATTGGATTGGTTGTTGGGATTTATTCGTTTTCAAATATGTTTGGTAATATCATTTCTGGTTTTATGACAGACAAACGTGGGCCCTTTCTAATATTAGTGTTTGGATTATTCGCGGCATCGATCTCACTTCTATTATATTATGCAATTACCGATCCTATCAGTCTACTTGCTGTTCGGTTCGTCCATGGGTTTATGGAAGGTTTAATCGTTCCAGCAGCTTTTACCTTTTTAGCGAATCGGACAGAAGGTTCTAAGCGCGGGAAAAACGTAGCCATTTCCGGTGCATTTGTTGGTTTAGCAGCCATCATCGGTCCAGCATACGGCGGCATTGTCGCAGCAAAAACTAGCCCTGCATTCGTTATGGCCATTAATGGGGTCTTGATGTTCATTATTGCGATTATTGCTTTCTTTGTACTTCGCACATTCAAATTTGTTCCGAAGAAGAATGCTTCCAAAAACGAAGCGCGTGTTAGAAATCTATTCCAATCGCCTAAGATGATTCGCTCGTTTGCTGGTGCTTTCTTCTTGATGTTCTCGCAAGGGGTTTTAGCACTAGTGTTACCACTAAAAGTTGTTTCACTCGGTTTTGATGCGAAGTCAAGTGGGATGTTACTCAGTATCTTTGGTATAACTGCTGTGCTCATCTTTTTACTTCCGATTAACCGGATATTTGACCACATCCGTCCAATTATCACACTAGCATTCGGGATGTCAATGATGGGCTTGAGCATGCTACTCTTAAGTCAAATTGAAGTGTTAAACTTTTTATATATTGCCATGGTCTTATATGGTATAGGTTTTGCATTTCTATTCCCATCTATTAATTCTTTGCTGATTGACGCGTCCTCACCTGAATTTCGTGGAAAAGCTTACGGTTACTTTTATGGATTCTTCTCAATTGGAACCGTCGCAGGATCAAGTGTTATCGGATTCTTAGATTTAGAGTTCTCGAGTTCTTTCATGTTGACGGGTATTATTTTAATCGTGGTTGCTCTTATTTCTCTAATTGGAAATACCAAAAAAGATTCATTTGACAATGCACCTTCTATCCGCTAATGTTTTAGAAGGTAAGATATATAACTGTTCGAGAGAGGTTCATAGCGACCCTCTATAAAAAACTATGGATGATGAAAAATGATTTCTGTTCGATTTCATTTTCTTACATTTATGGACCTCCCTCGACAATAATAATGGGAGGTTTTTTTAATTGGCTGGAAGAGATGAATCTACATTAACTGATTTAACATTATTGGGAAATCAAAATACGGTGTACAAAGACACCTATAACCCCGGCGTTCTAGAAGCGATTGAAAACTTACACACAAAACGTGATTATTTCGTGAAGTTTAACTGTCCAGAATTTACGTCCTTATGTCCTCAAACGGGTCAACCAGATTTTGCGACAATGTACATAAGTTTTATACCCGATAAAAAACTCGTTGAGAGTAAAGCACTTAAACTATATTTGTTCAGTTTTAGAAATCATGGCGATTTTCATGAAGACTGCGTCAATATCATTATGAATGATCTAATCGATCTGATTGATCCAAGGTACATCGAAGTTTGGGGTAAGTTCACGCCGCGTGGTGGTCTTTCTATTGATCCATACTGCAATTACGGGAAAGCTGGAACGAAATACGAGCATATGGCTGAGCACCGAATGATGAACCATGATATGAATCCGGAAAAAATTGATAATCGATAATGGAGGACTAAAACAATGTTATATTATTTAAACGGTCTTTTTGTTGGATTATTAATTCTTTCCAATGTATTAGCAGTTAAACTATTCAGTATCGGTGATTGGGTGGTGTTACCTGCTGCCGTCATTATTTATGTCTTCACCTATCCGATTCTTGATGTTATTACAGAAGCATATGGAAAAGAAGCTGCTCGGCGAACCGTGTTAACAGGATTTTTGGCACAAATTTTAGCGATTGGATTCATCTGGATTGCTATAAAACTGCCTGCTGCGCCGTACTATGAAAACCAACAATCATTCGAAGTAATCTTTACAGCAGGTTTCCGTGTCACAGTCGCAAGTCTTATTGCTTATCTTGTCAGTCAAAACTTGGATGTAACGATTTTTGACAAACTTAAAAAAAGACATGGCAAAAAGAAATTGTGGATTAGAAATAACCTTTCCACGATGGCTAGTCAACTTGTCGATACAGCTATTTTTATCTCTATTGCTTTTTATGGTACATTGCCTTTAGGTGTACTCATCGGAATGATTTTCAGTCAATATATTTTCAAGTTCATTGTTGCCATATTGGATACGCCAATTGTCTATGCACTTGTTGCCATATGCAGAAGAACAGAGAAAAAAGAAGTTATGGATACAGCAACTGCTCGTGTATAATGTTTGGCCCTCCCTCTTTTCAGGAATTACTGAAAGAGGGAGGTTTTTTTATGGACATTTATACAATTGGTCATTCAACGCATACAAAGGAAGAATTTTTTACAAATGCTACATGAATCAAATATTGGATCCCTAGTCGATGTTCGAGCGTTTCCAAAGATTCGTAATTTCCCCATTTTCATAAAGACCGCATGAGTATTTGCTTATCTGACCAGTCGATCCAAATAAATTAAGTGACCCAATTAATTTAGGTGCCAGGTTCTCTTAAGATTACGAATTATTCCGGAAACTGGCGCTAAAAAACGTTCAGGTTGAAAGGTTTATTGGATAGGCATAAAAGCTACCTGCCAGATTCCATTATCATTCTTTATCATAGAAAAACCAGACGTTACATCATCATTGTCGGTTGGAGTGAATTCGATATAGCCTCCATATTCACTAGTTTGTATAAAAGTGCCTTTATCGATGTTTTTATACATTTCAATTATTTGTTCCTGGTTGCCACGATGAGCAATAGGTATATTTTTATCTTCTTCGGCACTCCATTGAATATGCCCCTCTCTATCCGTGTAAAGTGCATACTGCAGCCCATAATCTTGAGAATAACCAGCGTAAATATATAATTTAGCAATACTAATTGGCTCTAAACTAACTAACTCTTTCGGGTCGAAATTTATTTTGAAATTATTATAAACCTGCTCTTCTAACTCGGTGAGTTCAAAAAGTTTGTTTCCATTCTCTTCTAACGGTTGCGTGTCAATTGGCTGATTTCGCCCCATTGAAACGAGCGTGTTTCCGTCAGTGAATAATTCTTTACCATAATAAACTCCTATCGATCCCATTATGGCCACAAACAAACAGCTGATTAACATTGGCAGTATATAAATTTCTCTACGTTTTTGAGTAATCTTCGCAAACACAGCTTGCTTATTTTCTTTAGTGAACTTTGTTTCTTTAAATACTGTAGTTTCAAATGACTTTTTAATATTCATATTTTCATTCAAAATAATCACTTCCTTCAAGATTTTTTTCTAATATATCCCTTCCTCTTTTTAACCGTGTTTTAATTGTATTTTGATTTGTGCTTAATACATAACTGATTTCTTGGACAGATAAGTCCTCGTAATAAAACAATAAAATAACCTCTTTGTATTTAACAGGGAGTTTAAGTACATTTTCGGCTAGCTTTTCATTTTCGGTTTTATTAAGAACTATCATTTCTGGCAACAACTCATTAGATCTGCGAAAATGAAATATGTCACTATTGATGATGACTTTCTTTATCCAAGAAGTCCTTAAAACATCTTTACAGCGATTAACTGTTACGCGGTAAATCCATGACTCCACTGATTTTAATTCAAGCATATGATTCCGTTTCTTATAGCATGTTAAAAAAACATCTTGAACAACTTCCTGTGCCCTCCCCCAGTCTTTCAAATAACTAAATGCTAATTTGGTTAAACGGTCTCCGAATGTTTCCATTAATTCTTCTAACCACTGTTCCGCTTTGGATTCTTGTAAAGTTTTCTTTCCAGTTATTTTTAGCAACACCGCGCGTTCTCACCCTCTCTTGTTTAATGAATTATTTTGTTTATCAAATATAAGACGTGCTTAGGAAAGGATTGGGTTTCATTTTTGTATCTATAACTTAATAAAAAGGTTTTGGAAATCAATGGTATTGAAGAAAAATACCGAGTACATGAACAAAAAACATTCAAGTACTCGGTAAAGTAATAATCATTCAGTTTTCTACATCAATTTATGTTCCCGTGAATCCTTCATGGCGTTTCAACTTGCTCTTGTTGAAACGAACGAATCTCTTTCAAAAACGGTTCTCCATAACGCTCCATTTTTGCCAGTCCTACACCATTCACTTCAAGGAATTCTTCCTCTGTAACAGGCATTTTACTAATCATATCTTGCAATGTTTTATCTGAGAACACAACAAACGGTGGAACCCCAGCCTCTTGTGCTAGTTCCATTCGAAGTGCTCGTAGTTGCTCGAATAATGGATTGTCTTTTGTAATTTGTTTGGTAACAACCGAGACCTTTCGGAACACTTGCACTTTCCCGGTTAAAACGTCCTTGCCCTGTTCACTGACATAAATAATTGGGAATTGGCCGTTTTCAACGCCTAAATAGTTTTCCGAAATAATAAATTCAATGAAATCTGAGACTTCTTTGGCACTCTGATTTTTCATAATGCCATAAGTTGTTAATTTTTCGAAACCGAAATCTTTCATTTTCTTGTTTCGAGATCCCGTTAATACTTGTGCAATCATTGTTTTCCCAAAACGTTGCCCCATTCTAATGACACATGACAATACTTTTTGAACATCGGTTGTGACATCCGAACTTTCGCGTGTATCCGTACAGTTGGCACAGTGTCCACAATCTTTTGTTTCCAATTCACCAAAATACGTTATGATAAACTTTTGAAGACAAGTTTCTGTATGGCAATAGTCGATCATTGACTGTAATTTTTCAAGTTCCATCGGGATGCGTGTTTCGTCTTGTGAAAGGTCTATTAAAAATCGTTGTGTTTGAACATCTTGAGATGAAAATAATAATGTACAATCACTGTCAAGACCATCACGACCAGCACGACCTGCTTCTTGGTAATAGCTTTCCATTGTCCTTGGCATTTGATAATGGATGACATAACGAATATTTGATTTGTCGATCCCCATTCCAAATGCGTTTGTAGCAACCATTACTGAAATTTCATCATTTAAAAACTTTTCTTGTCCGATGCTTCGCTCTGTGTCTGATAATCCAGCATGATATTTAGCGACTAGCACGCCTTTTTTCTTCAAGGTCTCATAGACTTGGTCAACCGCTTTTCGAGTAGCTGCATAAATAATTCCGGCTTCTTCCTTATTCTTTTCCACATAATCGACGACAAACTTCTCTCGGTTCTGTCCTTTCACAACAGAAAAAGTTAAGTTTTCTCTTTCAAAGCCAGTCATCACTGTATTATCTTCAGTAATCCCGAGTTGTTGACAAATATCTTCACGAACTGCCGGTGTTGCTGTAGCAGTTAACGCCAGAACGACTGGTTTATCATGAAACAATGAAATCATATGCCGGATATTTCGATAACTTGGTCTAAAGTCATGGCCCCACTGCGAAATACAATGCGCTTCATCGATTGCCACCATTGGAACATTCATCAGTTGTAAACGATTTGTAAATGACGGTGAATCAAGTCGTTCTGGTGCGATGTATAAAAGATTATATTCGCCTCGAATTGTCGCGTCCATTGTCATCTGGTATTCTTCATTTGTCATCGTACTATTTATATATGCTGCTGAAATACCAGCTTCATGGAGCGCATCAACTTGATCTTTCATTAAAGAAATAAGCGGTGAAATTACAATGACAGTGCCTTCCATCACAAGTGCTGGAACTTGGTAACATACCGACTTTCCTCCACCGGTTGGCATGACACATAATGAATCCTTACGTTGTAGAACATTTCCAATAACATTTTCTTGGCCTGTTCGGAATGAGTCATATCCAAAGTAATCCCTTAAAACAGCTGTTGCTTCAGTCAGCAAACTTATTCCCCCTATCAAATAAAAAACGCCTAGTCGTAGGCGTTTTCTTTTTTAGTACTCGTCCATCAAATCGAACCCATACCTTTATTCTCTAAACAACAAACGCTCTTCATCACGGCTGTGAATTTCGTTGACAACTTTTAAAGCATGAAATTTATGTAAAACTTTTGGGCTTAACCCCTCACCTACACGGAGTTCTTCGATATCTTTCACAATAATTCGAAGTAGATCATGATCACGAGTTAACATAGTTATCGCTTCTTGGAGTTGGGGGTTCTCTTCAGCAATTTCCTTATAAAAGCCACTTTCTTCTGCATCGGCATGGCTAATCACACGTGTTTTCCAATAATCTAGTAAATCATCAGCTGCTAGGTTAGCAGTTTCAAGCTCACCTTGTCGTAGATAATCCATCATGTCTCTAGTCTTCGTAACTGCTCCTGATAATCCACCTTCGTGAATTGCTCTGTGTGCTTGAAGTTGTCGCAACGCCGGTCCTGACATATAAATCATCCTTTCTCGTTGTCCTTCTAGCTATAAGAATACCAGATTGGTCTACTTTTTGAAATGAAATACAGTTCTTTTTTATTTGTTAATCGTTAATAATTGTTGCTTTTCCGGGTGAACTAAATAGGCTTGCTACGAGTAAACCAATGAAAAATGTAAGAATACTCATCACTAGAAAGCTTCCATCCTTCGGGAATCCCGGATACATTACAAATACCGAGCCAATAATCAATCCAATAATGACTGCAAAAGTGATATATGTAAAATGAGTAAGTAAATAACTAATTATTTTACTGCTCACTATAAATCCAACGATGACACCTGCGCCAATCACTGCAATAATTGGTAAATTTAAATTTGATAATGCTCCGATGGCTGTTGAATAGACGCCTAGTAATAATAAAACAAAAGAGCCACTTATTCCGGGTAACAACATCGCCATACTTCCAGCCCATCCTGCTAAAAATAATCCAATTATGTTGGTGGCTGTTAATGTTGTTATTGCCGTATTATCTTGTGGACTTACAAATGCCAATGATGCAAGTGCTGCACCAACGATTAAAACCACTAGAAAATGTCCTATTTTAAAGTTCTTTTTTACATTTGCCTGTCTTGCAATAAACGGCAACACACCTATTACTAACCCTAAAAAGAAAAATTGAGTCTGTGCATGATAGTTTTTAAGTAAATACTCGATTACTCTACTTAATAAAAGTAACGCTGTCACTATTCCAATCGCGAGAGGCGCTAAAAACCCTATATGTTTTTTCCAATCACGACTAAAAAACCCGCTAATCGACGCTAACAATTCATCATAAATCCCAAGGATGAATGCGATTGTTCCCCCGCTTACTCCTGGTATAAGATCGCTAATTCCGATAAAGAAACCACGATATAAATTTCTCCATTGCATAAAATTTGTTCCTCCATTTAAAGTTGAATGTCTATAGTATACCATCTTATATCTCCATATTTCGTATAGAAAGTGACGGTTTTATAAAGGTTGCTGATTTACCATGCATTTCAATTAAAATAGTAAAGTTAATTAAACGAAATGTATAATCAACTTTACAAAATGACTGGTTGACTGTACAATTAAAATAAGAAATGAGTTAGGAGGACCTATTTTGCTAACAAATCGAGTAAAAGAGCTTCGAGCGCGTTTTAATTTCACCCAAGACGAGTTGGCCAAAAGGGTCGGTGTAACTAGGCAAACAATCGTGTCCTTGGAAAAAGGGAGCTATACGCCTTCCCTACTCCTAGCGATGAATATTGCCGAAGAATTTGAAATGCCAATCGAGGAGATTTTTTCAAAGGGGGATGAAAATTGAAGATCTATATCGCGGTTTTTTTAAGGATAATGCTTTTTGTATCACTTGCCTTTATGGTTTTTGAATATTTGAGTGTTGAACAATTACTTATTCAAATGGAGCGGGGAGTTATTAACGAGGTTTACGTTGGAATGATTAAATGGCCAGTATATGTATTTGTCAGTGTCGTTGTTCTATTGATTGTCAATGAGATCATGCAATTCCTTCAAGTTAGAAAAAATAAAAACGCTGTATTAAGTGCTTATTTAACCCCTGAATTTGACGTTTCAGATGAACGTGCTGTTGAAAATACGCATAAGGCAGTTAGTTTAGCATTTGTTGTGATCCTCACCTACTCATTTTTCATGATTGCATCCTACTTTTTTATTCCAAATTATTTCATAGACCATATTTGGTACCCAATGTTTACGACAGCCTCTATTCCAATTGTCGGTCTGCTTACGTATTTAATTACTTATAAAGGTTTGGCGAATAATTAATCCTTAGAAAACCGGACTTAATGATTATTCCTTGATAATTAAGTCCGGATTTCCTCTATCTATTGAGTTTTCTTTATTTCCACTTCCTGATGTTTTATCAACATAGTTATCATGGATGTAAATTACATACTTGGCACGTGGTAAGCCATCCATTTTCTCGATATCGCTAGCTATTTTTCCAGTAAGTTCGCATCTGGTTCAAACTCTTTTTCTACCATGAATAATTCAATTGCTATAATGAGTTTTTCTGGATCGTACGAAAGATTTTCACTATGCAATTTCCACTCTTCTTTTGATAGATTTGGATTTTCTAAAGCTTCATTTCCTCTTTCCGTTGGTTTAACTTCTTTGGCTCCGTTCTTCCCGTCAATTAACTCATAATCCGAATGATCTTTTCTCGTATTCAAATTGGAACACCCCATCAATAATACTGAGACACTCAAAATGATTAATGCAAACCTTCTTAAATAGTTCATGGAATACCTCCAATGAGATTTCTACATGTTATGTCTATATTAATGCATTTGGAAGGAATTGACATTTGAGTTGTGACAATCATCTAGTCTATTTCTAGCGACCGTGACAAATTCACCAGAGAAATGAAAAAGCTCGAACAGTTATTTATACTGTCCGAGCTTTTATTATCCTACATATGATTCATTTCGAAACTTTTCAATAGCAGCCATTCGTTCATCAAACTCTGCCACTGTCATCTCGTGTTCGGTGAAATAACGGTTGCGAGGGTGAACACGACATTCATCCGTACAGCTACGCATATAAAAATGCTCATTTTCTTCTGAGCACAAGATTTGAGCGTTACAAACCGGATTTGCACAGTTGACATAGCGTTCACATGGTTCGCCGTCAAAATGGTCACGTCCTACAATAACGTGCTCAACTTGATTTATCGGAACTGCCAAACGCTCATCGAATACATAACATTGTCCATCCCAAAGCTGACCTTTTGCAACTGGATCTTTCCCGTAAGAAACAATCCCGCCATCTAGTTGTCCAACATCTTCAAACCCTTCACGTACAAGCCAACCAGAGAATTTTTCGCAACGAATTCCACCTGTACAATAGGTAAGAACTTTTTTACCTTCTAATATATCTTTGTTTTCCTTAATCCACTGAGGTAAATCACGAAACGTACGAATATCTGGACGAATTGCACCGCGGAAATGGCCGATGTCGTATTCGTAATCATTTCTCGCATCAATCACTACAGTATTTTCTTCTTGCATTTGTCTTAGAAATTCTTCTGGGCTTAAGTAGTTCCCTGTCAATTCGTTTGGATCGATGTCTTTGTCCAAGCTTAAGTTGACAATTTGCTCACGTACTCGAATATGCATTTTTTTAAATACATGACTTGCTGCATCATCCACTTTATAGACGATGTCCTTAAATCTTTCATCTTTTTGCATCATTGCAATATAAGTATCAGTTTGTTCGATTGTTCCTGAACATGTTCCATTTATACCTTCAGTTCCGATGAAAATCCGGCCTTTTAATCCAATATCCTTACATGCTTTTAAATGCTCTGCAACTAAAGTTTCTGGATCCTCGATATGAACATATTTATAAAATAAAAGAACCCGATAACGACCCTTTTCCATTACTTCCAACCACCTTGTTTTATTTGTACCATTTGTTTTTTCAAAGCAAAGATGTAGTTAGTATATCATAAAAACCGTTTTGCAAAAACCGTTTTGCAATAAGATTTTTGTTAATGCTTACTGACTTCATTTTTTCTGCTATTTTTTTATGTAAGTCTTTTTTACTACTAGTCTTACTTTGCCCAATCCTATATACTTAAAATATATATTAAAATGTAAAACTCAGTAGAAAAACAGACTATCTTGTCACCAAACTGTGCTTGAATACGTCTACTAGATTAGATGCTAGAAAGGAGTTAATCAAATTGAGAAAAACACATAGAAAACGACGTACTCCCTGGGTTGAAATACTATTTTCAACCATTATATTTTCATTTATATTAGTCGCAATCACTATGATTTTCATTCCGAACAAAAGAGTTACGTCTTCCCCTTCTAATCATTCTTTGGATGACGATAAATTTCCAATCATATCCGATATAATAGATTCAAATTACCCAGGAATCAAGATCATTACAAAAATATCAAATGATCCTAAAGCACCTTACGCACTTCAATTTCCACAAAGTCTTCATAATTCCTTTAACAAGAAAGTAAAAAACTATATTACAAATACTGAAAATCATTATTTAGCAGAAATCACAAACTACAAAGCCAATGGCGGTGAACAGTCCGGAGAATTAAATATATCTTTTGAAACTTTTACGCATCATACAGATCTTTACTCTTTTGTCCTACTTAACTCGACTTATTTAGGTGGCGACAATGGTTATACAGATATCATGACGTTTCGCTATCATCCAAAAACAGGTCACGAAATTACTGTAGAAGACCTCTTCAACAGTGATACAAACCGACTATTTGAGGTATCAAAAATTGTACGCGAGATTTTATTCACTGATGAATCATATAAGGATAAACTACTTTTAGATGAAGCAAATTTACATACAGAGCCGAACTGGGATAATTATGAAAACTTTGCACTTACAAATGATGCCATCATTTTCTATTTCAATGAATACGAAATTGTACCTAATACAGCTGGTATTCCAATCGTCTCCGTCCCGTTAAATCAACTCAACAATCTTCTGTCTAAGCAATTCCAACTTGACAATGAAACAAGTGATATTCATCAGCAGCCAGAATCAGCAGATAAAGATAAAGCCTACCCGGAATATCCAGATATAAATGAGGAAAAATCAGTTCCAAATTCAGACCATGACAAGGCAGATGAGAACGATGAAAGTCTAGATAATGATAAAGAACCTCATGTGAAAAAAGTGGCACTTACCTTTGATGATGGGCCAGATCCCAAAGTGACAACAAAAATTTTAGCTACCTTAAAAAAGTACGATGCAAAAGCTACGTTTTTCATGCTTGGAAGCCGTGTTGAATATTATCCTGAGATTGCGAAAGATGTCTCGATTGCAGGCCATGAAATTGGAAATCATACATGGACACATCCTGATTTAACAAAAGCTAGCGTTAAAAAGATAAATAGTGAGCTTATTAGAACCTCTATCATTATTGAGGAAGTAACAGGAGAAAAAGCAGGTGTGTTCCGTCCACCTTATGGATCCATCAATAAATTAGTTCGACAACAAACTGGTTTGCCTGTGATTTTGTGGGACGTAGATACACTTGATTGGAAGCATCGAAATGCCAACCAATTACTTGCAAATGTTAAAAAGCGTACAAAAGATGGTAGTATTATTCTTATGCATGATATTCATCAATCCACTGCCGATGGTCTCGACGCAGTGCTCGCCTATCTGACAAGTGAAGGTTATAGTTTTGTGACCGTTTCTGAATTGAATGAAGAATGATAGGGTCCCCATCAACAATATTTTATTGTTGATGGGGACTTTTGTTATAGACATTATAGAGCAAACTTGTTATACTTAATATAGAACAAAAAGGAGAGATTCGCATGTTCATTAAACTTGTAATGGATTCCGATATTCCAATTTACACACAATTAGCGAACGCCTTAATCGAAGGTGTCGCCAATCAATCTTTACAACCCGGTGATTCCTTACCTTCTGTTCGTTCACTTGCCAGCGACCTAGGCATCAATATGCATACTGTGAATAAAGCATACCGTGAACTAGATAACAAAGGTATTATTCGTATCATTCCAAAATCCGGTGCAGTCGTTAACGACCTATCCTCAAATGACGTTTCCCAATTACGAGTTGAAACCTTAATGAGACCCGTCATTGCCGAAGCGATGGCAATTGGATTATCAGAAAGCCAGATAGTTACTATGTCGAAAAAACTCATCTGGAATATTAAGGAGGAGAAACAATGACAACATTTCTAATGATTGGGCTCTTAATTTTCATCATTGCCATTCAAGCTGCTATCCCCTACTTACTGAAACCAACAATCGTTTTTGGCGTTACTATTCCGGATACAAATACAAAGAATTCAACACTATTATCTTTTAAGCGAATTTATACTAACCTCGTCGTAGGTTTTGGAGCAATTGCCCTTATCGGTTTTTTAATTTGGCAAGCTATATCAACGCCAAATGAAGAAAGCATTGTATTATTCGCTGTTGCCTCACAGATGGCACTACTTTTTTTCTCTATGATTCTCTATTTTATTTTTCACGCCAAAACATCCCGATTAAAACAAGAACAGCAATGGGGAATGAATTTGAAGCAAGTTCGCATTACAGATCTTGCCATTCGATCAGCAGATGAAATGCTCCCTTGGTATCTTTATATTGTGCCGATAGTTATTACGATAGGCTTACTCGCATATACAGCCATCCAATATGATAATTTACCGAGCTTAATTCCTACACATTGGGGAATTGATGGCCAACCGGATGCTTTTAGTGAGAAAACAATTCTATCAGCTATAGCGCTTCCTTTAATTCTCCTAATTATGCAAGGCATGATGCTAGGGATTAACGAAATGACAAAGAAATCCGGCATTAAAATCAGTGCAACGAACAGAAAAAAGTCTCGTGCTCAGCAATTATCATTCAGAAAATATACGAGTTGGTTGTTATTTGCGACGACTAGTTTCGTAACGATCTTATTAGCATTTCTACAGTTGGCCATCATACATGAAGAGATTGGAAAACCAACAGTTCTATTCGCGCTCCCGATCGGATTTCTAATTCTTATCTTTATCATGACTGGAATTTATGCCTTCAAAGTAGGTCAAAGTGGCTCAAGACTTGAGGTAGAGGTCATTGATGAGGATGATGTGGAAGGTATTACAAACTACGATGATGACCAATACTGGAAACTCGGTATTTTCTATGTCAATAAAAATGACCCTTCTATCTTCGTAGAAAAACGATTTGGCGTTGGTTGGTCGATCAACTTCGGCAATCCTACAGGCTATTTTATCTTGTTTGTTCCAATTTTATTAATTTCGATTATCACTTTTCTTTTATGAGAAAAGGAAAGGCAACTAACAGAGCTAATCACAATGAGCTCTGTTAGTTGCCTCTTTTAATTAATTAAAAACACTCGTACTATGCAGTGGTTGTAATCTTGCTTTAGGGTCTATATGGGCTTTCGCATGGTTGACTGCGATCGGTGCTTCACCAAGTCCTACGGCAATGAGTTTAACTTTACCGTCGTAAGTCGTAACGTCTCCAGCAGCATAAATTCCTTCAACATTTGTTTCCATGCGACTATTAACAACAATCGAGTTGCGCTCCATGTCAACGCCCCACTCTTTCAAAGGTCCCAATGAGGAAATATTCCCGTAGTTTACGATTAAGTGATCTACGGCAAGACGCTCTTCATTGCCATCTTTAGCTGCAAGGATTAGTTCTTCAACATTACCGTCCTTGCCCTCTATCGATTTCACATTGAGCGACGTCTTCACTTCTACTTTCGATGCCAGCAATTGATTGACGCTTGTCTCATGCGCTGTAAAACGTTCTCTACGGTGGACGAGCGTTACATTTGAAGCAATATCTTCTAGCATCAATGCCCAGTCAACTGCTGAGTCTCCGCCGCCACAAACAACGACTTTTTTATCTTTAAAAATAGAAAGATCTTTTATCCCATAATGTAAGGTCTTTTCTTCAAATTCTACTTCTTCTTTTAAACCAATTTTTCTTGGACGAAATGCGCCAATTCCAGCTGTTAACACAATCGTACGTGTTAAATGAACACCTTTATCTGTTTTCAGTATAAAATGATCTCCATCACGTTCAACTGCAAGTGCAGTTTCACCCAGCAAAATCTCAGGTTTGGAATAATGTGCTTGCGTCACTAAATTTGCAACAAAATCTTTAGCAAGAATTTTTGGGAATCCACCAACATCATATATATACTTATCAGGATAGAGTTCGATTAACTGCCCACCAAGCTGTGGTAAGCTATCGATGATTTTCACAGACATCTCTCGCATCCCTGCATAAAACGAAGCGAAGAGACCTGTTGGTCCGCCTCCGATGATTGTAATATCAACAATTTCACTTTTCATAAATTAACACTCCAATTAGAATAGTAAGACGAAATACGTATACTTAATTTGTCTCATATATACATTATCTACTAATAGAACGATAAAGACACATATTTTGTTTCCATTTTCTATAGCGTATAACGCTTTACTCTTGATAATTCAGCTTGCAAAATTGCTCGACTTCAACAAGCTCGTCCTCATCTAATTCAAAATCAATGAAAGCATCCGTTTCTCGTTCGAAAAAGTGAGCAACGACAACACGTTCACCTTCATCATTCACTACAAAAATTGCGCGAATGCCAATACCAGCTTCTGTATATAATTCGTCGTCCTCTTCAAGCGTTATATATAATCGGAATTCATAGCGATCACCCGGTAATACGCCTGTTGGATCAACAAGTTGTTCAACAATAAATTCATTTATTTCCATTTAAAAATCATCCTCACATTCAACTATCTATTCTAACACGAATCACTTCTCTTACATACTACATTGACACTTTTTAAAGACAATCCAAATTGCTAGTAAATTAATTCTAAATATAGAAATAACCTTTGCATTTTTCTTAACTTTCATTAACAATAGTAATTGTAGCCATTATTTTTTTTCGGGGGATGGTTTAAATTTTCTTAAACCTTAGTGCAATTTTTTTTGGGTTACTATTTTGGTGGTTAATTTTTCTGCTGTTTTTAAGACTAGTACATCGATACCCAAAAGTTACTCAGGAAAATACTTGGAAAAAAGATATTATAATTTCATTTATTCAGTTGATTGTAGTTATATTCATTTGGATAATAGCTCAGAAACTTTTTTAGCCCATTTATTATTGATTTTCTTAAAAAATGGAAGACGTGCCGAAAGCCTGAAAGATTTCCGCTTTCGGTATCCTCAAGTCCGTATATGGACCTTTACCATGATAAAGTCTACAACACACCTGCTTTGGCCTTCCTAAACATCGATATGAAACTCCCCGTATACTGCCTTTATATAACCTCCTCTTTCTAGCTTTACCCCTTATTTATACGCTTACATTATATAGCCTACTAAACAACTTTCAAAAATCGGAAAATTTCCTTTGCTTTTTTTATGAATATAATGAAGAATAGTAATAGTATAGTATTTTACTTTACTTTACTTATCACTAGGAGGTAGTTTATTTGTTGAAATTTGAAGACTTTCAATATGCTAGACCTGACATGAACGACATTAAAAATGACTTTGCAATTCTTCTTGAAGAATTCCGAAATGCAAACTCTTTTGAGCAACAAAACGAAGTGATTGAAAAAATCAATGCCATTGGAAATGAATTTTCTACTCAAGCCAATCTCGTCTATATTCGTGCTTCGATTAACACGAATGATGAGTTTTACCAAACAGAACGGGATTATTTTGATGAAATTGAACCTGAATATCAAGAACTACAAACTGCATACTACAAAGAACTTGTAAGTACTCCATTTAGAGAACAGCTTGAAGAAAAATGGGGATCACAATTATTTGCACTTGCGGAGAATGCGATTAAATCTTTTTCACCCGAAGTTTTACCGCTTTTACAACAGGAAAACAAATTAACATCTGATTACTCAAAACTCGTTGCTTCGGCTCAAATCGAGTTTGACGGTAAAACACTTACACTGGCACAACTTGGACCATACGCTGAGTCAACTGATCGTGCTGTACGGAAAGCAGCGATGGAAGCAAATTATAAATTTTATGAAGATAACGGCGATCAGTTCGATGAAATTTTCGACAAACTTGTCAAGTTGCGTCATGAAATCGCTACGAAATTAGGATATAAAAACTTTGTGGAACTCGGCTATTTACGTATGGACCGAATTGATTATAATGCTGAAATGGTAAAGAAATTCCGTGATCAAGTTCGCGATCATATTGTTCCTTTAGCAAATCGTTTATATGAACGCCAAGCCGATCGAATTGAAGTTGATAAATTGAAGTTTTATGATCAATCACTTAATTTCTTAACTGGAAATGCAACGCCTCAGGGTAGCCCTGACTGGATTATTGAAAATGGTAAAAAGATGTATGCAGAATTATCACCTGAAACGGATGAATTTTTCCAATACATGACGGATAAGAATTTAATGGACCTAGAAGCGAAAACAGGTAAAGAAGCTGGTGGTTACTGTACTTTTATCGATAATTACGACTCGCCTTTTATCTTTTCAAACTTCAACGGTACATCTGGTGACATCGATGTATTAACACATGAAGCCGGACATGCATTCCAAGTATATTGTAGTCGCAATATCGGAATTCCTGAATACATGTGGCCTACTTCTGAAGGCGCGGAAATCCACTCAATGAGTATGGAGTTTTTCACTTGGCCTTGGATGGAGTTGTTTTTCAAGGAACAGACTGAAAAATATAAGTTCGCACATTTAAGTAGCGGACTGCTATTTCTGCCATATGGCGTATCAGTTGATGAGTTTCAACATGTTGTTTATGAGAATCCTGAAATGACACCTGCTGAACGTAAAGCTGCATGGAAAAAAATCGAGGCGACTTATTTGCCTTCACGCGATTATGATGGAAATCATTATTTGGAATCGGGTGGTGTTTGGCAACGCCAAGGCCATATTTACCAATCTCCGTTCTATTATATTGATTATACACTTGCACAAATTTGCGCATTCCAGTTTTGGAAGCGTTCATTAGAAGATCAAGAAAATGCATGGGCTGACTACTTACATCTATGTAAACTTGGTGGTTCCAAACCATTTACAGAGCTTGTTGCAGAAGCAAATCTAATCTCGCCTTTTGAAGATGGATGTGTTGAATCAGTCATTGGTACGATTGAGTCTTGGTTAGATTCGGTTGATGATAAAGCATTATAACAATATAGACCATAAAAATATTCAGTTCGATTTTAAATTTCCACTGAACTAAAAAGTATTTATCTGAGAGAAATAAAAAGTGGCTTTTTTAAAAGACCGAAAATCGCCAGAACGGCTCCCTTTCCTATGGGCGAGCGCGAAAGGGTGGAAAGAGTGATCTTCTCTTTCGCACTTTGTTCGCTTTCCTGCGGGAGTGTCGCATTTTCTAGTAATTTCACGGAGAATCAAAAGTAGTGAAAAAAGGTTAAGAAAGAATATTTCTTAACCTTTTTATATTGTGTACTTATTGGACAGCCTCTTTTGTTAAGGAACTGTTTAATATTAAAGTAGTTGCACAGTAATTCAACTTCTCGTAAACAAATTTTTATCCCTTTCTAGAATTGTTCGTGATATACCCCAAAATAAAAAACGGTATAAAATTGCAAACATAGCAAATAAAAAAATGTATTCAAAAAGAGTAAATGGCTCGTAATCAATTAAAATAGCATTTATAAAAATTAATACTAAAGATAATAATTCTAGTAAAGAAGCTTTAAATCCAATTTTTCCATATAAACTCTTAGTACTTTCTAAATTTGAAATGTTCCTTAACTCGTGACTAAAAAAACCTTTAAGAATGGCAAAAAACATTAAAATAATTCCGAAAGCAGGTCCGTATGGAATATTCAAAAGGTGTGTAATAAGACAGTATATTATTGTGAATAAAATTAAGTGCATTTTAAATAAAACACCTCGCTTTTATTTTCTAACTAGATATTTAACACTTCTTTTGTTTAGATCGCGGAAAAAAAGATGGAGAGAAATAGTTTATTTTCTCTCCATGCTTTTTACTATTTCAAACTTTTTGTTTTACATTAACCCAACCGCATTTCCATTCTCATCAACATCCATATTAAGTGCTGCAGGTGATTTTGGTAAACCGGGCATGGTCATGATATCACCTGTTAAACAGACTAAGAAACCAGCGCCGAGTTTAGGTATGATTTCACGGATTGTAATTGAAAAGCCTTCAGGTCGTCCTAATAGTTTCGGCTCATCAGAAAAAGAGTACTGTGTTTTCGCCATGCAGATTGGCAACACATCCCACCCGTTTCGTTCAATATCTTTTAAATTACGTTGGGCTTGGTCAGTAAAAATGACATCTTCCCCACCATAAACTTGTTGAACAATTTTACGAACTTTATTATAAATCGATTCTTCAACATCGTATAAGGCAGCGAAGTTGTTTGATTCATTTAGAACTTGGAGTACCTCTTTTGCTAGTTCAACGCCGCCTTCTCCGCCGTCTTCCCAGACATTTGCGATGGCAGCACGTACACCTTTCTCCTTACACCAGCTAAGAATGGCATTTATTTCAGCCGCTGAATCTTTTATGAACCGGTTGATCGCAACGACAGGCTCTACACCAAACGTACGGATTGTCTCAATATGTTTGGCTAAATTCGGAATCCCTTGAATGACTGCCTCAGTATTTTCACCAGATAATTCGGTTTTCGGTACACCACCATGCATTTTAAGCGCACGCACAGTTGCAACAACGACAACTGCATCTGGTGAAAATCCGCCTTGTCTTGCTTTAATATTCATAAACTTCTCAGCACCTAGATCCGAACCAAATCCAGCTTCCGTTACCACATAGTCGGAAAGTTTTCTTGCGGTGTTCGTTGCGATTAAAGAGTTACAGCCATGCGCAATATTTGCAAATGGCCCCCCGTGTATTAATGCAGGTGTTCCTTCAATCGTCTGAACTAAGTTTGGTTTAAACGCTTCTTTTAACAGTAATGTTAAGGCACCTTCTACACCCAAATCAGTAACTGTAACCGCTTCCTTTTTATAGGTGTAACCAATGACGATACGTCCAATTCGCTCTTTCAAATCGTTTAAACTTTTTGCCAAACAAAAAACAGCCATGATTTCTGAAGCAACTGTAATATCAAATCCGTCTTCTCGCGGAATTCCTTGTGCAGGTCCACCAAGTCCAATCGTTACATGACGCAATGCACGATCATTCATATCGAGAACGCGTTTCCACGTAATTCTACGCGGATCCAATTGCAACTCGTTTCCTCTATGTAAATGATTATCGATCAATGCACTTAATGCATTATTAGCAGTTGTAATGGCATGAATGTCTCCATTAAAATGTAGATTTATGTCCTCCATTGGAAGCACCTGAGCATAACCTCCACCCGTTGCCCCGCCTTTCATCCCCATGACTGGCCCTAGGGAAGGCTCACGTAATGCAATCATTACTTTCTTGTTAAGCTTAGTAAACGCATCTGCAAGACCAACAGTTACAGTTGACTTCCCTTCACCTGCTGGGGTTGGACTAATTGCAGTGACAAGGATAACTTTCCCGTTTGTTGTTTCTTTCTTTAACTTGGATACATCTATTTTTGCTTTGTATCGCCCAAACGGTTCTACTGCCTCCTCTGGAATTCCGGCCTTAAAGGCAATATCCCAAATCGATTTCATCTCTGCATGTGTAGCAATTTCTAAATCAGATAGCGGTTCAACTTTTCTTGTCATGTACATCCCCACTTTCCCTTTTATTCTATTATATCGCTCCCCCCTACGGATAGACAGCTATTTCATGAAATTACACGGACAAAAAAAAGAAGGCTCTGATAATTGAATTAATTGGATGTAGAATATATAGTTAAAGAGATTGATAATTTGAAAAAGGGGATGGGGAACTTGGGTAGAAGAACTGCTGAACCGTACAAAATCAAAAGTGTGGAAACGCTTTCAATGCTCTCTTATGAAGAGCGCAAAGAATCTTTGAAACGGGCTGGATATAATACGTTTCTAATTGATTCTGAAGATGTTTACATCGATTTGTTAACGGATAGTGGAACGACGGCAATGAGTGATGAACAATGGGGAGCACTGATGACTGGGGACGAAGCTTACGCGGGCAGTAAAAGTTGGAAAAAGCTAGAAAAGGCTGTTCAAGAATATTACGGATATCAATTCGTGTTGCCAACTCATCAAGGGCGCGGTGCTGAAAATATCCTTTCTCAATTAAAAATTAAAGATGGTGACTACGTTCCAGGCAATATGTATTTTACGACAACTCGAGCGCATCAAGAAATGAACGGTGCCAAGTTTGTTGATATTATTATCGACGAAGCGCATAATCCGACAATCGACCATCCTTTTAAAGGCAATATCGACTTAACGAAACTTCAAAAATTAATTGACGAGGTTGGCGCTGAAAAAATTCCTTATGTTTGTTTAGCCGTCACTGTCAATCTAGCAGGCGGACAGCCCGTGAGTATGCAAAATATGAAAGAAGTTTATGAGCTTTGTCAGTCTTATAAAATTGATGTTTTCTTCGATGCGACGCGCTGTGTTGAAAATGCTTTCTTTATAAAGGAACGTGAAGATGGTTATGCTAACACGCCGATTGCACAAATTTTAAAAGAAATGTTATCCTACTCCGATGGTTGTACAATGAGTGGTAAAAAAGATTGTTTAGTGAATATCGGAGGTTTTCTCGCCATGAATGACGAGGAACTTTATATTCGCTCACGTGAGCTTGTGGTCGTATATGAAGGAATGCCTTCTTACGGCGGAATGGCAGGACGTGATATGGAAGCGATGGCCATTGGGATTCGTGAAGCTGTTGATGATCATTATATTGAACATCGAATCGGGCAAGTGCGCCATCTAGGCAATCAACTAATTGAAGCGGGTGTACCGATTGTCTTGCCAATTGGTGGCCATGCGGTATTTTTAGATGCCAAAACTTTTCTTCCACACTTAAAACAGGAAGACTTTCCAGCACAAGCTTTAGCAGCTGCCCTTTATCTAGATTCCGGCGTACGTAGTATGGAAAGAGGTATCATTTCTGCTGGGCGCAATATCGAAACGGGTGAAAATAATAAACCGGATCTTGAACTCGTACGGTTAACAATTCCAAGAAGGGTTTACACGAATAATCATATGGACGTTGTCGTCGATTCAATCATTGACCTGTTTGAAAAACGCGACGAGATTGGTGGACTAAAAATGGATTATGAGCCACCGACATTAAGATTCTTCAATGCAAGATTTTCTCCACTTGCTACAAGTAATGAGCTAATTAGCGAGCAGAACAAAAAAGTCTCGATTGAATAATAGTAAAAGTAAACCCTCCCGTGAAAAATACGGGAGGGCTTTGTTATTCGCTAATTCTAAAAGCAACTTTTCCAAAGTTTTTACCTTTCTCCAGATAATCAAATGCCTCATTCGCGTTATCAAGTGTGAATGTTTGATCCACAACTGGTCGTGTTTCATACTTTTCAATATGAGCAATCATTTCACGTAACTCTTCCCTGCTCCCCATAGTAGATCCGAGTAGTTGATATTGGCCATAGAAAAAGCTTCTTAAATCGAGCTCAACAGTATCCTCCGTCGTTGCGCCGAAAATGACGATACGCCCACCTTTTTTCAAAACTTCTAGTGAACGATTAAATGTCGCTCGCCCAACACTGTCGATGACTAAGTCTATCGTTTCATCTTTTAATTCCTTGTTCCAATCACTATTTGTATCAAGTGCAATGTCTGCACCTAATGCGAGTGATTGTTGACGCTTATTCTCACTACGAGAGGTCACAATAACACGTGCCCCAATATTTTTAGCAAATGAGATTAAGTAAGTTGCCACACCGCTACCAGCGCCTGGGATAAAAACGGTGTCGCCTTCTTTTAAATTCCCTTTTGTAAATAATGCACGGTATCCAGTAAGCGCAGACAAGGCAAGTACACCAGCCTCTTCCCAAGTTAGATGTTTCGGTTTTAATTCAACTTGCTCAGATGAAATGACAATCTTTTCAGCGAATGTACCGTGATCTGGCATACCTAAAATATCAAATCCTTTTGGTGCAGTATCACTATTCATCTCCCAGCCTAGTGCTGGGTTAATAATCACTTCATCGCCAATTGAAACACTCGTTACCCCTTCGCCTATCGCATCGACAATTCCTGCGCCATCAGATCCTAATACAAGCGTATCTGCCTCGTCTCCTCGCCGATTAGGTATGTATAAATCCCGTCGATTTAAACCAGCTGTGCGAAGCTTAACGACCACTTCCCCTAAACCCGCAACTGGCTCTTCTACTTCTTTAATGCTCAATTCCCCGAACGCATGAACAAATGCTTTCATTTCCATCATCCCCTTTAATGTATTTGAAAACTAAACAAAAATTGTTCAAGACCCCTTTAGGCATCTTTGCTCAATGTTACTACAACTACTTCCGATTTGTTAAAGATTCGAACTGGAAAAAGACTATTCCCGATTCCCCGACTAATGACTAGTTGACTTCCTTCTTTTTCATGAATTCCTGAAGTCAACTTGGGAAACACGCCTTGTCCTGGTGAAACTAAACCTCCGAATCCTGGAATGCGAATTTGCCCCCCGTGCGCATGTCCACTGAACGTTACATCAATATTACTTTGTACATATATATCAAAGTGTTCAGGACGATGTGATAATAATATTTTAAACATATCATCGGAAACATCAGAAAATGCATTGACTATTGAATTCTCAATTGCAGTGTTTTCAGCTTCAGTACTGCTCAGCGGATCTTCAATTCCACCAAGTGCAATCATCTCTCCCGCAGCGGACGTTAAAACCTGATTCTCATCAGAAAGTACATGAACACCACGTTCTTGAAGTTCAGTTTTAATTCGATTAACATCATTTATTGAAATTTCATGATTTCCAGTTACATAGTATATAGGTGCTACATCTTTAATCGCATCAATCAGTAGTAAACTCTGCTCTAAATCATACCTATTTCTATCAATGAAATCCCCAGTTATATAAATTGCATCTGGCGCAGCATTCACGACTTCACTCACAAGATCTAGATGATTTTCGCCGAACATTGCGTCGTGCAAATCCGACAACTGAACAATCTTATACCCATCAAAACTAGCGGGTAATTTGTTAGAACTGAGTGTATAATTTGTTGTTTTAACCGTGGTATTCCCGTCATAGATGATAAAACCTATAACGCCAATAAAAATAATAAAAAACAGTAATTTCCGCATGTGGTATCCTTTCCTTATTCGCTTAAGATTAATAGCCTACTTTTTGGCGTGTATAGTTCTCATCGTTTTTCAAGACATAAGCTTCTATAATTGCTTCGTGTGTAAAGCCAAGTTTTTTCGCAATCGCACCGTAATGAATCCATACATTGCTGTAGGTTTCCATCGTTGGGTTGTTTAAAAAATGTGTAATGGATGCAGTTGTTTTCAAAAACAATTCAGTTAGCTCACCCTCGACTTCACCATTTGGCCAATTTGTGATTCCCTCTAAATTCAAGTCAATTCCAATGGACAATAAAAAATGGATGGAGTCGACATACTCTTCTAGGATTACCTCTATTTCAGAGGGTCCTTTAGAACTCCAAAATTTAAAGCTTCTCGTCTCGTTTGCTAATTCTGCGAGTTCAACGAGCAGCGCAAGCCCTTTTTCTTGAAAATAGTCTTGTTCAGCATCTCGATTTTTTTGTATAAATATATCTAATTCACGTTGCATATTAAATAATTTTGTAAGTTCCATGATAAACCTCCGATTATTTTCGATTAAAGTGAAACCTTCCGTAATTTCATCCGTATAAGAGAGTATATTATTTTTAAGGGGGATCTTATATGGGACTCTTGATCCGCTTTGTGATCATTGCATTCATCATTTATTTATTTTATCGGGGAATTCGTTATCTATTCGATCCGAAACGTAAACTTGATGATGCATATGAGGTGGAACGTTATTATTTCTATGATGATGTAAAAAATGTTCGTAAAAACTTCTTTATAACGTATAAAGGCGCCATGTTTGAAGGCGAAAAGTATTTAGGTACAACTGAAAACGCTTTTGAAGTCGTTTCCATTTTTGTTTGGGTGAAAGATGAAGCAAAACTTCAAGGATTCACTAAAGATGATTTTCAATTTCTTCAATCAGAAATATTGTCGAATTATCCGACAGCAAAAATTAGTTGGAAAAATCCAATCGAAAAACTCTTGCAAAATTAATCCATATACTTACTGTCGGGAATAGAATTGTCTATTTCCTGACAGTTTTTTTATGCAATAGACTGCGTGGGTAATGTTACACCGAATAAATATAGTATCACGACACCATAAACAATAGCTAACATTAAAAAACCAATTCGAAATGATGTATGTCTTGTTTTATGACGGAATACTTGCATACCCAAATAGGAACCGATTCCTCCCCCAAGAATCGCTAAAAACCATAAGTTTTTCTCAGGTATTCGCTGTCCTTTTCGCTTTGCTTGACGTTTATCATAGCCCATTGCTATAAAAGCCCAAATCGACATAATGGCCATCCAAATAAGAATCACTGTTTGCAATCGATTTCCCCCTTTTTACTAGTTTACACTTTTATTCATTTGATAGAAAACTAAATCGATATAATAACAGTTTTAAAAGAAAAACCGCCTCCACTTGAATTTCTTCAAGCGAAAAGGCGGTTTAGTTTTCGTTAATTATTTAGCAACTGCTTTTTTTGCTGCATCTGCAAGTTGTGTGAACGCTGTTGCGTCAGACACCGCTAGTTCAGCAAGCATTTTACGGTTGATATCAATGCCAGCTACTTTTAAGCCGTGCATCATATTGCTGTATGAAAGACCATTCATACGAGCTGCCGCATTGATACGTGTAATCCATAATTTACGGAAATCACGTTTTCTTTGACGACGGTCTCTGTATGCATAATTAAATGATCTCATTACTTGTTCGTTTGCTGTTTTATATAGTCTATGTTTAGAACCATAATACCCTTTTGCTAATTTAATAATGCGTTTATGGCGCTTACGTCTGACTACTCCGCCTTTAACTCGTGGCATAGTAAAAACCTCCTGCTTTTCTGTTCGAATTTAGTATTTTTATTATTTTACGTACGTGATCATTTCGCGAATGCGTTTGTAGTCACCTGAAGAAACTAGTGATGCTTTACGCAAATGACGTTTTGCTTTTGTCGTTTTGTTTGCAAAAAGGTGACTTGTGTATGCACGGCCACGTTTTAGTTTTCCAGTACCTGTTTTCTTGAAACGTTTTGCTGATCCCCTATGTGTTTTCATCTTAGCCATAAATGGTTCCTCCTAAATCTTTCGTTGTCACTTATTTCTCGACAGTTGGCGCAAGTATTAAGAACATGCTACGGCCTTCCATCTTAGGTCTTTGTTCAACTGTAGCCAGTTCTTTACATTCTTCAGCAAATCGGTCTAGTACTCGTTGTCCGATTTCCTTATGTGTAATCGCACGTCCTCTGAAACGAATCGATGCTTTTACTTTGTCGCCGTTTTCAAGGAACTTAATCGCGTTGCGAAGTTTTGTTTGAAAGTCATGCTCATCAATTGTTGGGCTCAAACGAACTTCTTTCAACAAGATAATCTTCTGATTCCGACGAACTTCACGTTCTCTTTTTTGTTGCTCAAACTTAAATTTTCCGTGGTCCATAATTCTAGCAACTGGTGGTTTTGCTTTCGGTGCAACAAGAACTAAGTCTAAGTTAACACTCGTTGCAATTTCCAGTGCTTCGTTGCGTGTTTTGATTCCAAGCTGTTCGCCGTTATGATCAATCAGACGAACCTCGCGGGCACGTATGCCCTGGTTTACGTTCATGTCTTTGCTAATAGTAATCCACCTCCGGGTAAACTTATCTCAAGAATAAATAGTTTGGATATAACGACCCTATTAGTCGTACCCACCATATATTTTAAAAATAAAAAGCGAGTAGACAAATTGGATTTGTCTACCCGCATATGTGTACGCACATCAACATGTACGATACTTCATAAATGTGCTGACCTGCTAACAACGTTTTCGCGTCCATCAGGTGAGAAGCGGGTAGCCTCTTCTTATACCACAAACTATATTCAATAAATTACTTACCTTAGTTATCATACCATCCAGGCTGATACATGTCAACCATTAATTCTATCTGCAAATTTTTCGAACGAAACGCTACTAAGCTTACTTTTTATTTACGTCCTCGGATATACTCTGGATAAAGTCTTCAAACTTCATACTTTCAGATTGTTTCTCTCCGTATTTACGTACGTTCACTTCACCAGATTCAACTTCTTTATCACCTAAGACAAGCATGTATGGAACTTTTTGCATTTGCGCTTCACGAATTTTATAACCGATTTTCTCTTCTCTCTCATCTAATGACACTCTATATCCTGCTTCGACAAGTTTTTCACGTACATCATTTGCATAATCAAAATGTGCACTTGGAGAAACTGGGATCACTTGAACTTGAATCGGTGCTAACCAAGTTGGGAATGCACCTTTGTATTCTTCTATTAAATAGGCAACAAAACGTTCCATTGTTCCAACGACTCCGCGGTGAATGACAACCGGACGATGTTGCTTTCCGTCTTCGCCGATATAAGTTAAGTCAAATCGCTCCGGTAATAGGAAGTCTAATTGAACAGTTGAAAGTGTTTCTTCCATTCCAATTGCAGTTTTTACTTGAACGTCCAGTTTCGGACCATAAAATGCAGCTTCACCTTCAACTTCAATATAGTCAACATTCAGTTCATCCATCGCTTCTTTTAACATTTCCTGCGCGCGTTCCCACATCGCATCGTCATCAAAATACTTTTCAGTATCTTCTGGGTCTCTGTAAGATACGCGGAATGAATAATCAGTAATATTAAAGTCTTTATAAACATCAATAATTAGCTGAACAACTTTTTTAAACTCATCCTGAATCTGGTCTGGACGAACGAAGAGATGCGCATCATTCAAAGTCATACCGCGCACACGTTGTAATCCTGAAAGTGCGCCTGACATTTCGTAACGGTGCATTGTCCCAAGCTCTGCTATACGAAGCGGCAGGTTACGATATGAATGAATGCCATTTTTATAAATCATCATATGATGCGGGCAGTTCATTGGACGAAGGACGAGATCTTCATTGTCCATACTCATGACCGGGAACATATCATCTTGGTAATGATCCCAGTGTCCGCTTGTTTTATACAGTTCAGAACTTCCCAAAACTGGTGTATAAACATGATCATAACCAAGTTTTTCTTCTTTATCGACAATATAGCGTTCGATAATACGGCGGACAGTTGCGCCTTTTGGCAACCACATTGGAAGTCCTTGACCAACTTTTTGAGAGTTCATGAATAAGTTAAGTTCTTTACCTATTTTCCGATGATCTCGTTCTTTCGCCTCTTCAAGCATTTTCAAATGAGCTTTCAGTGCATCTTTTTTGAAAAAAGCAGTTCCGTATATACGTTGCAACATTTTATTATTGGAATCTCCACGCCAATATGCGCCTGCAATGCTGAGTAATTTAAATTCTTTTAGCTTAGCTGTTGACGGGACATGTACACCGCGACATAAGTCTACGAAGTCGCCTTGTTCATATATCGATACTTGTTCATCTTCTGGGATTGCTTGAATCAGTTCTAATTTATATTCATCGCCAATTTCTGTGAAAAGCTCAATCGCTTCTGCTCGAGAAACATCACGACGCACTATGTCAATATTTTCATTCACGATTTGCTTCATTTCTTTTTCAATTTCAGGTAGATCATCTGCAGTGATTGGAACGGATGAGTCAATATCATAATAGAATCCATTCTCTATGACTGGACCAACGCCGAATTTTGCATCTTTAAAAAGACGTTTTACTGCTTGTGCAAGCACATGAGCAGAGCTATGGCGTAAAATCTCTAGTCCTTCAGGTGAATCTGGTGTAATAATCGCAATTTCTCCGTCAGTTGAAATCGGTGTTTTAAAATCAATCAATTGTCCGTCTAGCTTTCCCGCAAGTGCATTTCTACGAAGTCCTGGGCTAATAGATGCCGCGACTTCTTCTGTAGTCGTTCCTTTTGGAAATTCCTTTACTGCACCATCTGGAAATTTCAATTTAATTTCATTCGACATTTTCAAACACTCCTTTTATAATTAAAAAACAAAAAAAGCCCCATCCCTGGAAAGGGACGAAGCTATCGCTCGTGGTTCCACCCTTCTTCACTTAATAACAGGAATAATAGATTCAAGTTATTAAAGAAGCTCTGCTTCGGCTAACGGGCCGGATCCGTCATCGGTTACGAAAACTAAGTTCACCGATGCTGCTCCAAGGTGGTAAATTGTACGTCATTCCTTCAGGGCTTCCAGCCAAGTGCGGAAAGATACAATTCAATCTTTCCCTTAATGTCCCCGTTCTCTGGCGGCTAACAAAACAATTATTATCCTTATCCATGCATTTAATTACTTATTAGAGATGAGTATACGCCGTATCAAAATGAATTGCAAGTAAATTTCACAAAATCTAGTTTACACCAAATTCTAGGACAGTTGAAACTTCATTGATATGAAAAACTTTAACTGAATAGGTTCCTTTTTCCTCGGGTAAAAAGGAAGAATATGCATTGAGTGTGTTGCCTGCTTGTAAGTTGAATTTACGGTTTTCATCTTGGCATGGACCAAATGTTTCGGGTAGTTTGACTGATTTATCATTTGCCCTAACTGTAAACTGAATATCCAATTGGCAGCTATTTTCAAGCAAACGTATAAAGTTATCACCCGTATTTGAAAGCGCACTAGATAAGTAAATTGGTTCTCCAACTTTAAATTCACCTTCAGCAACTACATTTAGGGATAGTGAGCCTAAATTTGAGGAGGCATCCTTCACATCTAATGCTGGGTTTCCTACTGTTATAGCTTTCTTTAAAAGTGGCATATTCGCAAAGTAAGCAGAAACAATATATTTCCCCTCATTTTCAGCGATAAATTCTGCTGTTGTATCTAAACTTTCACCAACTAATACCTCAGTATCTTCAGTAGGATCCTCACAATCAGGTGGTGTTTGGTTCTCTTTGTAATCTTCAAATGGCGTTAGAACTAATGTGACGTCTTTTGTACATTTACTACCACTCTTTAAGGTGACTGGTCCGTTATATGTATTTTTTAGTGACGCACTCACCTCAAAAGGTATGCCAGCCTCCACTTTATCATCCATATCCACGCTTAAAGTAAAAGGTTCAAATGTAAATGTATCTACAAGAATTTCAGTGTTATCTGCTTGATTTCCCTCTTCAATTTCTTCGGTTTTAGCTTCTTCTGCATGTTCAGTGTCAGGTGTCGTTTTTTCAGAATCTGCGGTATCTTGATTGTTAAAAAGAAATGTACCTAACATAATTAGAATGACCAAACTTAGTAAAATCGCTAGTATCTTCTTCAAAAAAATCCCCCATTACTCTTTCAAATCATATGTGTATTCATTATTTTCGTCGGTTTTCTCCACTTAGCTTAATATCTGTAGATACCATTCGAATTCTTTCCATAATACGGGCTGCTTTCACAACATCTTTATCCCCACGTTGCGTATAGGTTAAATGGTTTTCTAATTCTTCATAACTTAAATTCGATGTGAAAAACGTTGGTAGTTGTTCAGCCATTCGATGTTGCAGGATTGTGCCTAGCACTTCATCACGTGTCCATGCAGACATAGCCTCTGCACCGAAATCATCTAAAACTAACACTTGTGCCCTTTTTACAAAGTCGATTTTTTCGTTTAAAGTTTGATCTTGTATTGATTGTTTAATTTCACGTAAAAATTCTGGAACGTAAACAACAATCGTCTTAACCCCACGATTGGCTAGTTCATTTGCCAATGCGCCGAGAATAAATGATTTTCCGATACCAAAAGGACCATAAATATAGAGTCCACGTTGAGGTAATTTTCCAGTTTGATCTAAGCTATTTAAAAATTCATTTGCAGCTTCTACAACCGCAATTCTACTTTCATCTGATGTAGCTTTCAAATCAATGTCGTGTAATTGTGCTTCCATCACTTCTTTAGGCATATGCATACTTTCAATCATGTTTGCTGTTTTTCGTTGATTTTCATCTGTTAATTTTGATGGGCATTTTAAATATTCAATATCAATCAGGTCACGTCTAATCACTAACTTTGGCTCAAAACCATTCATAATATTTTTACAGTTCGATAAATCAGTACATTTATCACAGCCATGTGAAGCACTTGAATATTCATAGAGTTTACCTAAACTTCTTTCAATCATCTGCTCATTGATTTCAGTTGAATTTTTCGAAAGAAACTTTTGAACACCTGGATTCTTCATTATTTCAACTTGTAAATCTTCATAGCGCGCAGCAAATTCTGGTGCATTGACTACTCGTCTTAATGCATCTCCAATCGGTTCCATTTACTTCACCTCACTTCTTCTAGCGTTTAAGTTTTCCAGTAGTTTACGTCGTCTTTCTTCTACGTCCGGATCTTGCGCTTTAGGTTGTTCTTTTTTCTTATCATCTTTTTTGAAAAACCATTCAGGAACCATTGCTTCTCGGCCAGTTCCACGTTTGTTATAAGTTGCAGGTTTTTGACCTTCATTTTTCCACTGCATATATTTGTCATGTTCTTTTCGTGAGAATTCTAACGCTTCTTTTGCGGTGCTTACTTTTTTGTTCATCCAATGCGAAGCAATTCGTTCAACATAATTATTTGTAATTTTACCGTCATTACGAATATGTACGTATTGTAAAAGTACGTTAACTACGCCTATTGGTAAAGCATGTGTATTGATGAGCCGTTCTGCTAATTGTACATCAACGGATAATGGCTCTTTGTCATTTAAATCACGCAACATATCTATTGGTGCAGTGTTCTCCATGTAATACACTAACTCTTCTTCACGCGAGCGTTTTTCTTGTTGAAGAGGTGCTGGCTGTGTTTCGACAAACACTTTTTTCAATGATGGTGCTTCTTTTGAGATGCTCATTTTATAAAAATCTGCTGCTGCACGGCGAAGTCTCGACTCTGGTAATTGCAAATCTTCATCCAATGCCATCATGATGACTTTTTGCATATCAAGCGGATTTAGGGAATAAAGGAATGCAAGTTTTGTTATTGTCTCCCTTGGCACTGAAGCTAATGCCGCTTGTGGAATCATCTGTTCGGATAGTCCGGACTTCAACAAATTAAAATCAAAATCATAGTTCACAAAAGGAACACCTTCTGATCGATTCTCCCCAATAATTTCCACTCCGGAATTTTCGTTGGCATTGGAACCGTTCGTAGCTGGTGTGTAAACATCAAGAAATGTTCGAGATACATCTGTAAAACTTCCATCAACTGGATGAGTAACCGTAAAACGAGCAAGTAAATTTCTATAGGCTTGTTCACCGATTTTACTGAATAAAAAAGTTGATAATAATGGATCATTAAAAAACTCTTTTGCCGTTAGTGGGGCATATAATTTATAAAGAAATGACCGTTCATCGCCATCTTTTTTCTTATACGTGCGTAAAAGCCCAATCGCTTCTAGCGAAATACGCGCTTCAAAAATCGGTTCCAGCGGGGTTGATAATAGATTCATAAGATAATAATGATTGTATTCCCTTTCGACTTCTTGTTCCGCATCAGCCCATAGCGTCATAAAAAGACTCATCGCATCAGAACCGATTAGCGGTTGATAAAACAGTGTCAGAAGTTGCCGGTCATAGTCCGAAATTGGGTGCGATAACTGTATTTTGTATGAATCCACAGGTTGTAATTCTTTGTAGTGCGCCACCATTTTAACCTACACCTTCCATTAATTCTCTTCTGCTTTCGTTTGAAGATTTTTTAATTCATCTATAAAAACAGTAATGTCCTGGTAATCTCGATAAACAGATGCAAATCTAACGTAAGCAACTTCATCCACATTTGCTAGTCGTTCTAAAACCATTTCTCCTAAATCACCTGAATTTATCTCAGCGATTCCAGAACTTCTCAATTCTTTTTCAATTTCATACACAATATCCTTTAAATCATCCAAAGCAACAGGTCGTTTAACACAGGCACGAATAAGTCCTCGTAAAATTTTATCGCCTACAAACTCATCACGTGAACCATCTTGTTTTACGACGATTAACGGCGCTTCATCAATTTTCTCGAACGTTGTAAAGCGAAAAGCACAAGATTCGCACTCCCTTCGCCGCCGAATAGACCTACTACTATCAGCTGGACGAGAATCGACAACTTTAGATCCATTATATTGGCATGCTGGGCATTTCATAAGATATCCTCCACTTTTCCCTTTAATAGTATATTAATTATAACAGAAAATGTAGGTAAACAGAACAAAAGCATAGGAAAGCGTTGAGTATGAATGGTTTAGGTTTTGAATTAAGATCCTAAAAACTTTTCCTACCTGATGATGTTTATAAAATCACACATTAAAAAACGCTTCGGCGCTGGTGGATGCCTCCCGCGAGAAGCCTGCGCTGATTTGTTATTAGTAGTTTGTTTTCGTTTATTGAGTAGTGGATTTTGTATAAATCTATATACTATTTCGTTTTAATATCGAATAAGATGGTGAATTTCAAGAAATGAAGTGAAAGCCAGCTGGAATAGGCGGTTTTTAAATGGCAAGGATTTTGAAAGATAAAAAAGCCTAAACCCTCCTTACCTTGAACGAGGAATTAAGCTTATGATTTTCAACAACCGTGCCTTTTAGTGGGACAGGCAAAATCCATACATTTTTATTCTCTCCTTCATTTACGTCGGTAAATAATTAGTGCAGTCTTCTAAAACTGAAAACCTATATCTTGTTTTAATAACTTTCCAAGCTTATTTTCCATGCCCATATTTTTCCTTGAATGCATCAATCCATTCCATATCGATTGGTCCATTAAGAACTTTATAATAAGAGGTATGATTAAAAGATAAGAGCCGATTCTCATAAATGGAGGCGCCTGTCGTTTTACCCTTTGAGTAAATCATGACCTGAAATCCTTTCTCTCCTGAAACATTGCTATTCCAGTCGGAGTCCTTCATCTTTTTTACTCGGTACTGGCTCAGAAACACCATCAATTCTTCGACAGGTTCTTTCTCTTCAATTCGCAAATCGGAGAAACCTAATTCCATCACCTCGAAATTTGAAGCTTGATAAGTGATTAAGTCATCCAAACCTTTTTCCCTATGATCGCCATATACATTCCATGAAAACAACAGCACGACACCGATGATTCCGATCATGTGATACTTCAACGGTATTTTTAGCACAAGCAATCTTGCGGTCAAAAACGCCGCAGGAATGACGATCAAAATTATGATTATGAAACCGAGCGAGCCTGGTATAATGCTCCCGAAAACCCACCGATTCCATAGAAAAGCAAAAACCTTAAAATATAACAAGAAAAATAGGACTCCCCAAAAGAATAACGCAAACTTGCCCTTCGTTGTATCCACTTTAATTCATCTCCCTTGAATATTTTCTTCTAAAAATTGATCTTTTTTTGTGTTAAAGAAAATACTGTTTTTTGTTTTTAATAATTTACATTTCTTTCTTAAAACTTGAAACAAAGTCCACTTACTCATTTACATCTTTAAGGGGCTGAATTATGGGTTGTTAATATTAATTTTTCAACATTCGTAATAGCTGTAAACCATCAGATAGGTAACCACCAATGGCCCCCATCCAACGAGGATAGATTACAGGAATTATTGTACCAATGAACTGAAGAAAAAATAACATTGTTGTCCACCAAAACAATGAATGCACCCCACTTTGAGGGGTAAACAGCGTCAGGATTCCAAATAAAAAGGCAAGTAACAAAGACAATAAAGGTCCACCGGCTAATGCAATCGCTTTCTGTCGTTTACTAAAGTCTTTCCCCCAATAGGTAAGACCTGTATAGGACCAATATATATGAAAGTGAATCCTTCCTAGTCTGAAGTTCTCTTTATTCTTTTTACTTCCCGGTCCAAGATAAATATGCACATGTTTTTTTGAAGCAAAGGCAGCGCCGATTCCATGTCCCAATTCATGTAATAAGACACAAATTGGTGCAACTATAATATAAAAAATTAAGAACAGTAACATAACATGTATCTGCCCTTTCTTATTTTCTAAGTTTGTTTGAACAATAATCCACATATATGGCACGATTATTATGAGCCCAAATTAAAGTTACTATGTCGTGCAACAATCTGGTTCGATTCTGGCACAGCTGTGTTCAATTATCGCGCCAGATTGCGGAAATAATCTATCAAGCCTTTCTTTCTTGTATTACCAATAGAACAATGCCCGCTATTGCTAATAACACAGCTATTACTATTGGCAATCTACCTACTTCCCTCAGGGCAGTTCCAAAAATTCCATACTCTGTATACCAACCTTGACCATCAACACCTCCAAGAGTCAGTGAATAAATTGTTGCTGATATTAAGGCCGAACCATAAATAATGGCACTCGATAATAACAAAATAGGTCCAATGTTGGTATTTTTAATTTCAATCACCCCTTGCTTGCCTTATGCAACAATCTGGCCTTTTTGTTGAATAAAGTTCTAATTAAATAATTCTAATTAGTGAAACAAGCATAACATTTATAATTGAATAAACGTATGGCTTTTTACTTTAATATCATCCAGATAATGTGAGGCGGTAATCACCTGTCAATTACAAGTACATTTGTCGTCATTTGGTTGTTTCTCAAGAAATGTGCTCGCCAGAAATTAAATAAACATAATGAGTATTTTGTAAAGTAAAAAACGTGTATTACTCTGTTATTTACTTTAAACCTGTTTGATTCCTGGTACATTGTAAATTTTCGAAACAGTAATCAATTTAACTACCCCAGTTTAATGAAATTAGTTGATTGGAGTGGAGAGCGGCGACCATACGCGTCAACTTAAGGTTCTGTTCATCACT